>NZ_AZND01000110.1:0-11551 GCF_000576205.1 Methylibium sp. T29
CGCGGCCAGCCGGCTGCGGCCCAGCGCCACCCAGGCGGCCACCGCGGTGGCTTGCGGCTCGCCCGCCGAGCGCTGCTCTGCATAGGGCAGCAGCACCTGTTCGAGCACCGCCGTGGTCGCCTTGCGATCGGTGGTACGCGAGAAATAGCCAGGCAAGGACCCGATGGCCGCCGGCCGCTGGGCCGGCGGCACCAGCGCCAGCGTGGCCCGCAGCGGCTGCACGGTTTCGGCGGTGCGATTCAACGCGACCAGCAACTGCACCTCGAAGCGGTGGGCGTCGATCGAGCCGGGCACGGCTTGGCGCCAGGCGCGTGCCGCATCGAGCGCCTGCTCGCCGGCCTGTGCCTGCAAAGCGACTTCGGTGGCGCGCCGGAACAGGCGCTCGTCGCGGGTCTTGCGGGCCGCATCCAGCAGGACCTGGTAGCTGGTACCGGCATCGCCCTGGCTGAGCTCCATCTCGCCGATCAGCAACTGGTAGAACAGCGGTGCGTCGAGGACCGAATTTTCCACCGGTGCCGCAGCGCCCGGCCCGGATGCCGGCGCTTCCGCCGGTGCAGGCTGGGCCCACGCCGTCGCGGCAAGAACGCTGGAGGCCGCGAGGGCCAGGACAGCGAATCGGAAAGGGGCCATGGACACTCCAAAGTCGAATTTCATTCTATGCATCCCCAGATAATGGCCCTATGCCCGAGTTGCCCGAAGTGGAAGTCACGCGCCTGAGCCTGGTCGATCGGCTGCGCGGCGCCGAGATCGCAGGGGTGCGTGTGGGCAAGCCGTTGCGCTGGCCGCTTGGCTGCGCGCCATCGACACTGGTCGGGCGGCGCCTGCTCGACGTCAACCGCCGCGGCAAGTACCTGTGGTTCGCACTGGGAGCGCGGCCCGGCGTCGCGGCCGATGACGGCGGGCTGCTGCTGCATCTCGGCATGTCGGGTTCGCTGAACCTGTCGATGCACGCCGATCCGCCCGGCCCCTGGGACCACTTCGACCTGGCGACCAGCCACGGCCTCCTGCGGCTGACGGACCCACGCCGCTTCGGCGCGGCCGTGTGGTCGTCCTCGCGCGACGAGGGCGCGGCCGGCAAGCTGCTGGCGGGACTGGGCGTGGAGCCGCTCGAGGCCGGCTTCACCGCCGCACTGCTGCACGCGCGCCTGCGAGGCCGTCGCGTCGCCGTCAAGCAGGCGCTGCTGGCCGGAGACATCGTGGTCGGCGTGGGCAACATCTACGCCTCGGAGGCGCTGTTTCTGGCGGGCATCGACCCGCGCACGCCGGGCCATCGCATCAGCCTCGCGCGCTGCGAGCGCCTCGTCGATGCCGTGCGTGCGGTGCTCGCCCGTGCCGTGGCGGTGGGCGGTTCGACGCTGCGCGACTTTCGGGACGCCCATGGTCTGGGCGGCGCCTTCCAGAACGAGGCCCGGGTCTACGGCCGCGAGGGCGAGCCCTGCACGACCTGCGGCGGCACGGTGCGCCGCATCGTCCAGGGACAGCGCTCGACCTACTTCTGCCCCCACTGCCAGCGTCGCTAGCTAGCGCGGTCGACGCAGCGGCCCGCTGTCACAAATGCACACGTCTTGAGCGGCGCGGGCGTGACGTGCTGACGACGGCGGCACGCCGGCGAGAAGGGCCCTGCGCTACCATCTTCCGCACAGAGAGCCCGCGTTGGAAAGTCACCCGTCCGCCTCGTTCGCCCACAGTGTCGACACCCTTGGTCACTGGCGCAGCACGCTGGAATCCAGGGTGCGGGAACTCGCCCGTTTCCTGCGCGAGCACGAGTTGCTCGACGAGCCCGCGACCGGCCTTCTCGAGTCGTTGCGCCAGCGGCTCGCGGGTGAGAAGCTCATCGTCGCCTTCGTCGCCGAGTTCTCGCGCGGCAAGTCGGAGCTGATCAACGCCATCTTCTTCGCCGACACCGGCCGCCGCATCCTGCCGGCAACGCCGGGCCGCACCACGATGTGCCCGGTGGAGATCGGCTATGAGGCCGACGAGCCGCCCGGCCTCGCGCTGCTGCCGATCGACACGCGCCTGCAGAGCCCCTCGCTCGCCGACCTGCGCCGCCAGCCCCGCGCCTGGCAGCTGACGCCGCTGGACATGGAGGACACCGAAGGTCTGGCGCAGGCGCTGACCCAGGTGACCCAGACCCGGTCGGTCAGCGTGACGATGGCGCGCGACCTCGGCTTCTGGAACGACGACGCGCCGGACGACAACCCGCCGCTCGACGAACAGGGATGCGTCGAGGTGCCGGCCTGGCGTCATGCGCTGATCAACCTGCCTCACCCTCTGCTCAAACGCGGCCTGGTCGTGCTGGACACGCCGGGCCTCAATGCCATCGGTGCCGAGCCCGAGCTCACCGTCGGCCTGCTGCCGGCGGCCCACGCCACCGTGTTCGTGCTGAGCGCCGACACCGGCGTCACCAAGTCCGACCTGGCCATCTGGCGCGACCACCTCGGCGTGCAGGGCGTGAGCCGCTATGTCGTGCTCAACAAGATCGACACACTGGTCGACCCGCTCAGCACGGCCGAGGAGACCGAGGCGCAGATCGAACGCCAGTGCAACGATGTGGCCCACACGCTCAACATGCCTCGCGAACGCGTGTTCCCGCTGTCGGCCAAGCAGGCCCTGGCGGCGCGCGTGGCCGGTGACGAGGCCGATCTCGTCGCAAGCCGCCTTCCCGCGCTCGAGGAGGCCCTGAGCGAACGGCTGCTACCCCAACGCCAGCAAATGCTGGCGCAGATCGGCGTCGAGGGCATCGCGATCGTCGAGCAGCAGGTCGGCCGGCGCCTGACCGACCGGCGCCGTCAGATCGCCGAGCAGTTGCTCGAGCTGCGCGGCCTGCGCGGCAAGAACGCCACCAAGGTCAAGCTGATGCTGACGCGCGTCGATGCCGAGGCGGCGGAGTTCGAACAGTGCATCTCGCGCCTGCAGGCGATGCGCGTGGTGCACACCCGCATGCTGAAGGACGCGCTGCTCGACCTGTCGAGCGACCGGCTGCGCGAGCACGTGGGCGAGATGCAGGAAGGCATCCGCAGCTCGCTGCTGCAGCTCGGTGCCAAGAAGGCCTTCATGACGCTGTGCGGCAAGCTGCGCGAGCGCATGAAGCGCGCCCAATCGCGCAGCGAAGAGATCCACTCGATGCTCGAGGCGTCGTTCGAGATGCTGAACACCGAATTCGGGTTCAGCCTGCTGGTCGCGCCCACGCCCGAACTCGGCCGCTTCATCGGCGACCTCGACCTGATCGAACGCAACTACGTGCAGTACCTGGGCTTGACCCAGGCACTCAAGCTCACGCAGGAGCGCTTCCTCGAGCAGTTCCGCCGCATGCTGGTGTCGCGGCTGCGCGTCGTCTTCGAGAGCGCCAGCGGCGAACTCGAGCTGTGGAACAAGACCGCGTCCACTCAGATCGACACCCAGTTGCGCGACCGTCGGCGGGGCTTCAAGCGCCGGCGCGAGGCACTCGAACGCATCCAGGCCGCCGCCGGCGAACTGGAGTCGCGCCTGAGCGAGCTCGAGAGCCAGGATGCGCGCCTGCAGCAGTTGCAGCAGCGCGTGACCGAGCTGGTCGAGGGTACCCGACTGCACGCCGATCCGCGCGGCGACCTGTCCGAGCGGGATACCGTCAGCACCAGCGAACTCCTCGACGACTCGATCGACCTGCTGCTCGACTTCGAGATCGATCCGGCCCGCGCTTGAGCGCCGTCGTGTCCCCACCGGCCCCGAGCGGCAGGACGCCGGCTTCCGCGCCCGACACCGGCGCAACCGCCACCACGGCCAGCCTGGCCGAGCGCGTGGTGACGTGGCAGCGCACCCAGGGTCGCCACGGACTGCCCTGGCAGCGCGAGCGCGATCCCTACCGCGTGTGGCTGTCGGAGATCATGCTGCAGCAGACCCAGGTCAGCACCGTGCTGACCTACTATGCCCGCTTTCTCGAACGCTTTCCGGATGTGGCCGCGCTGGCGCGCGCGGCGCTCGACGACGTGCTGGCCGCCTGGGCTGGCCTGGGCTACTACAGCCGCGCGCGCAATCTGCACCGCTGCGCCCAGGCGGTGATGGCCGAGCACGGCGGCCGCTTCCCGGCCAGCGCCGAGCAGCTCGCCACGCTGCCCGGCATCGGCCGATCGACCGCCGCCGCCATCGCCGCGTTCTGCTTCGGCGAGCGGGCCGCGATCCTCGACGGGAACGTGAAGCGCGTGTTGACGCGCGTCCTGGGCTTCAGCGCCGACCTCGCCGTCGCCCGCCACGAGCGCGGCCTGTGGGCGCGGGCCTGCGAGCTGCTGCCTCCGGCGTCGGCCGACATGCCGACCTACACCCAGGGGTTGATGGACCTGGGTGCCACCGTCTGCCTGGCCCGCAAGCCGAACTGCCTGCTCTGCCCGCTTCAGGGCGACTGCGTGGCGCGACGTGAGGGCCGGCCCGAGGCCTACCCGGTGAAGACGCGCAAGCTCAAGCGCACCCGCCGCGAACACTGGTGGCTGTGGCTGGAGCACGCTGGCGCGGTGTGGCTGCAGAAACGCCCGGCGACCGGCGTGTGGGCCGGGCTGTGGAGCCTGCCGCTGCTCGACGACGAAGCCGCGCTCGGTGCGGTGGTGCAGCGCTGGCAGGTGCCGGTGGAGCCGCAGCCGCTGATCGAGCACGCACTGACCCACTTCGACTGGACGCTGCACCCGCGGCGCGCGGTGCTGGACAGCGCAGAGGGTGTCGAGGCCGCGCTGGGCCCCGGCCGCTGGATCGCGCTCGACGCCCTCGATACCGTGGGGCTGCCGGCGCCGCTGAAGAAGCTGCTCGCGGCGCGCTAACGCGCCAGCGCCTTCAGCGCGAGCTTGATGCCGTCGCTGACGCCCACCTCGGCTGGCAGCGCCTTGACCGCCGCCTGCGCCTCGCGCTCGCTGTAGCCCAGCGCGATCAGCGCCTGCAGGATGTCGGCCTGCGCGTCGCTGGCCGGCTTGCCGCCGATCGCGGGGCCCAGATCGGCACCGAGCTTGCCCTTCAGTTCGAGCAGCAGCCGTTCGGCGGTCTTCTTGCCGATACCCGGCACCTTGACGAGGCGGCTGGCGTCCTGCGCCGTCACCGCCTGCGCCAGATCACCCACCGTCAGACCGGACAGGATGGACAACGCGGTGCGCGGCCCGACACCCGAGATCTTGATCAGCATCCGGAAGGTTTCGCGCTCGGGCGCCGTGAGGAAGCCGAACAGGACCTGCGCGTCCTCTCGCACGACGAAGTGCGTCAGCAGCGTGACCTTCTCGCCGATGGCGGGAAGGTTGAAGAAACTGCTCATCGGCACGTCGACCTCGTAGCCGACGCCGCCGACGTCGATCAGCACCTGCGGCGGGGATTTCTCGGCCAGCAGGCCGGTGAGGCGACCGAGCATCCTAGGCTGCCGCGGCGGTCGCGGCGCACGGGTGCGCCGTCTTCAACGCCGGAACAGGCCGAGCCGCTGGGCCTCCAGGGCCACCTCGGCGCGCGAGCTCACGTTGAGCTTGCGGTAGATCTGCTTCACGTAGTCGGCGATGGTGTGGCGCGACAGGTTCAGCTGCACGCCGATCTCCGGCAGCGTGAAGCCCTTGGCCACGCGCAGCAGGACTTCGTTCTCGCGCTCGGTCAGCGTCACGCCCGGCATCAGCGGCGTCTTCTCG
The DNA here is from genome assembly GCF_000576205.1 of Methylibium sp. T29. Taxonomy (NCBI): domain Bacteria; kingdom Pseudomonadati; phylum Pseudomonadota; class Betaproteobacteria; order Burkholderiales; family Sphaerotilaceae; genus Methylibium; species Methylibium sp. T29. The sequence continues at coordinate 5,625 of NZ_AZND01000110.1, forward strand.
CGGAACTGGCTGCGCTGCTGGGCCGCGAAATACTGGATCACGCGGCGCGCGATCGACGGTGACAGCGGCGGCTCGCCGGCGCTGATGCGTCGCAGCTGGTCGGCCAGCTGTTCGCGGGACTGCTCCTTCAGCAGGTAGCCGAAGGCTCCTGCCTGCAGCGCGGGGAACAGGTGGTCGTCGTCGTCGTGGATCGTGACGACCACCGACTGCGCCTCGGGCTGGGCCTCGCGCAGCGCCGCCACCACCTCCACGCCCGAACCGTCGGGCAGGCCCAGATCGACCAATGCCAGATCGAAGCGCTGGGCGCTGATGTGCTCGCGCGCGTCGTGCACGCGGGCGGCCTCGGTGATCTGCGCCTGTGGAAACACCTGCAACGCAAGTGCCTTCAACCAGACACGGATCTCGGGCAGATCTTCCAGCAGCAGGATGTGGGTCATGTCACTCACCGTTTCATGGTAACAGTCTGAGCGCTGACGGCAAGGCCCGCAAGCGACCGGGCGCTGCTCACAGCGGAAGCGTGAGCCGGATCACGGTTCCATAGCCCGGGCCCGACTCGATCAGGCACTGGCCCTGCATCTGCTTGGCGCGTTGCTTCATGCTGGCCATGCCGTGGCCGCGGTCGAGGCGGCCGTCGAGTTCGAGCGGGATGCCGCGCCCGTTGTCTCGGATCACCAGCTGGAACTCGTCGCCGATGCGGCAGGTGACGGTCGCCCGCGAGGCGCCGCTGTGCTTGATGAGGTTGCTCGTGGCCTCGCGCAGCACGCGCGTCGTCTGCACATAGGAACGGGCCGCCAGGGTGCGCGGCGTGGTCGGCTCGGTGCTGTGCCACTCGATCTCGATGCCGGCATCGCCCAGCCGCGACACCGTCTCGGCACGCCAGTCGGCCAGCGCGTCGGTCAGCTGCACCGGCTTGCCGGCGATGCCACGCACCGACAGCCGCATCTCCTCGAGCGCCTCGCGCGCCAGCGTCGAGATACGCTCGTCGGTGCTGGTGTGGACGATAGTCAGCAGCTTGGCACCCAGGTCGTCGTGCAGGTCGGCGGCGATGCGCTTGCGCTCCTTCTCGGCCACCTGCTCCACCCGCACCTCGGCCAGGTGCGAGAAGTTGCGCTCGATCTCGGCCGAGATCTCGTAGACGCGCTGCTCGAGCTGCTGGCGCGCCGTCTCGGCGGCGGTCAGCGCGTTCGCGAAGGTCTGCACCAGCCGGAACGCCAGCACGCAGAACAGCAGCGGGATCGCGAAGTGGATGACATGGACATTGGGCAGCTTGAGGAAGCTGTCCTGCACACCGACCTCGATGCCGATCACCACCACGACCAGTGCGAGGATCGAGCCCAGCAGCCAGAACTCGCCGCGCCGCGTGCGCCACACGTGCGCGAGGCAGAAGCCGATCGCCGCGAACACCTCCAGCGCCAGCACGGAATAGCACAGCACCGCCCCTGAGAACAGCCGCTCCGGCCCGGCCAGCAACAGGCCGGCCGGCATCACCAGGCACTGGGTCCACAGGGCGATGTCGACGGCGCGCCACTTCATGCCGCAGTAGCGCAGCAGGAACAGCACCGCACACACCGACAGCGGGACGAAGGCGATGCAGCTCAGCAGTTCCAGCGTGCCGTTCGGCAGCGGGATGTCGCGCCACCAGATGCGAGCGCTCAGCAGCGCCCAGCCCAGCGACACCACGCCGAAGTACTTCAGGTGCGACACGCGCCGCACCCAGCCCAGCGCCAGCATCACCACGCCGATCATCACGAGCGTCGCCGCCACGATCTGCGCGAAGCTCACGTTCCAGAAGCGCTGGCGCTCATGCAGCTCGCGCAACTGCGAATAGGGCCCGATCAGCACCTCCGACAAGCCACCGGCACGCTGACGCCCCGCCACGCGCGGCAGCGGGTAGCCCACCACCTGGAGCGCCAGTTCGTTGCCAGCGGCATGCAGCAGACCGGCGGGCAGGCTGACCAGCTGCGACTGGTAGCAGTTGCGCGTGACCGGCTCGCGCAGGCTGCCACCGCGATAGAGCAACTGGCCATTGAGGTAGACCTCGAGGTTCGAGCACACCCGCGGGATGTAGGCGGCGAGCAAGGCGCCCGCAGCCTGCTGCGGCGCATCGAAGCGCAGCCGGTACCACTTGACCTGTTCGCCCGCCGGGCCCTGCGCCGACCAGTCGTCCGGGAGTGCCACGGTCTCGAAGCCGCCGCCGACCGGCGGCGCGAGCGTCAGCGACGGCACGCTGGCGACCTGGGCGCTGCGCAGCGTCAGCAGGTCCGTCGTCTGGGCGACCGTCGGAGCGGCGAACGGCAGGCCGCCGCACAGGCCCAGCCACAGCAGCAGAAACAGGCGCCCGGGCGCGGAGAGGTGGCGAAGCATGGGCGGCGATTGTGCAGGATGGTGCGCGGGGCGTGCCTGTCGCCGGCGCCCGGCCGCGCCACAATCGGGCTCCCCACGCGACCGCCCTGCCCGTGATCCTGCGCCACGCCTTCATCCCGCTCGACAACATCCGCCTCGCGCACCTGTGCGGCACGCTCGACGAGCACCTGCGTGCCATCGAGGCGGCCTTCAACGTCGGCATCACGCGCCGCAACGAGTCCTTCCGCATCGAAGGGGCCAAGGCGCAGGCCGAGCGCGCCACGGCGCTGCTGCAGTCGCTCTACGACCGCGCCAAGAAGCCCATCCCCCCGGAGAGCTTCCAGCTCGCGCTGGTCGAGGCCGCCCAGGGCGGCGGCGTCCGCGACGCGAACCCCGGCGACGGCGCCATCACGCTGCGCACCCGCCACGCCGACCTGGCCGGCCGCACCGGCAACCAGACCCAGTACCTGCGCCACATCCTCGACCACGACATCGCCTTCGGCATCGGCCCGGCCGGCACCGGCAAGACCTTCCTCGCCGTGGCCTGCGCGATCGATGCGCTGGAGCGCAGCGCAGTGCAGCGCATCGTCCTCACCCGGCCGGCCGTCGAGGCCGGCGAACGCCTGGGCTTCCTGCCCGGCGATCTGGCGCAGAAGGTCGACCCCTACCTGCGCCCGCTGTACGACGCGCTCTACGACCTGATGGGCTTCGAGCGCGTCACCAAGGCCTTCGAGAAAGGCACGATCGAGATCGCGCCGCTGGCCTTCATGCGCGGACGCACGCTGAACCACGCCTTCGTGATCCTCGACGAGGCACAGAACACCACCACCGAGCAGATGAAGATGTTCCTCACCCGCATCGGCTTCGGCAGCAAGGCCGTCGTCACCGGCGACGTGAGCCAGATCGACCTGCCCAAGGGCGTGGAGAGCGGCCTGATCGAGGCCGAGCGCGTGCTCCGGCGCGTCAAGGGCATCGCGATGACGCGTTTCACGTCGGCGGACGTGGTTCGCCACCCGCTGGTGGCCCGCATCGTCGAGGCCTACGAGACCGCGGCAAAGCCGGTGTCCTAGGATGAAGCGCCCCGCCCGTCCGGTGCTGAACCTGTCGCTGCAGTTCGCCGATGCAAGCCATCGGGCCCAGCTGCCGCGCCACAAGGTACTGCGCTGGATCCGCGCCGCACTGGACGTGCCGGCCGAGATCACGGTGCGCATCGTCGGAACCGACGAAGGCCGCGCGCTGAACCGCGACTACCGGCAGAAGGACTACGCCACCAACGTGCTGACCTTCGACTACGAGGCCGAGCCGGTGGTGGTGGCCGACCTGATCCTGTGCGCCCCGGTGGTCGAGCGCGAGGCCCGAGACGAGGGCCGCTCACTGGAAGCCCACTACGCCCACCTGCTGGTGCACGGCACCCTGCATGCCCAGGGCCACGACCACGAGATCGAGGCCGAGGCGCAGGCGATGGAAACGCGCGAGACCGAGGTGCTGCGTGCGCTCGGCTACGCCGATCCCTACGCCTGAGCGCACTCCCGCCAGCCATGACCCTCGTCGTCTTCAGCTGCGTGCTGCTGATCGTCGCCACGACGCTGACGCACTACGAGGTGCTGAACCTGCTGACCCGCCTGCTCGACCGGCTGCACTGGCCGGGCCGGGCCAAGCTGATCGTCGCCGTGCTCGGCTGCTTCATCGGCCACGGCGCGGAGATCCTCCTCTACGGCGCCGGCTACTGGCTGCTGATCATCAGCGCCGGCCACGGGTCGCTGGGCGGCACCGCCACGCCCGACCTCGGCAGCGCACTCTATTTCTCGGCCGAGACCTACACCTCGCTGGGCTTCGGCGACGTGGTGCCGGCCGGCCCGGTGCGGCTGCTGGCCGGCGTCGAGGCGCTCAACGGCCTGCTGCTGATCGGCTGGTCCGCGTCCTTCCTGTACCTGGAGATGGAGCGCTTCTGGCGGCGACGCGAGCGCTGAGAGGGGGGGAGCAAGGCGTTGCGCCACGCTCACTGCTTCAGGATCGCCAGCCCCTTCAGGTACTCGCCCTCGGGGAAGTTCACCGTCGTCGGGTGGTCCGGCGCCGCCTCCAGCCGTTCGAGCAGGTAGCCGTCGACCCCGGCATCGAGTCCGGCGCCGGCGACGATCTTGTGGAACAGGGCGGCGTCGACACCGCCGGAACACGAGAACGTGAACAGCAGGCCGCCGGGCACCAGCAGCTTCAGCGCGAGGCGGTTGATGTCCTTGTAGGCGCGTGACGCGCGCTCGGCGTGCGCCGCCGTCGGCGCGAACTTCGGCGGGTCGAGCACGATGGCGTCGAAGCTCGCGCCGAGCTCGAGATGGCGCCGCAGCGTGCCGTTCACGTCGGCGTCCAGCGCCTCGTGCCGCGCCGCATCGAAGCCGTTCAGCTGCACGTGCTCGCTCGCCCGCGCCAGCGCCGGGCCGGACGAATCGACGCTGATCACCTGCTGCGCGCCGCCGGCCAGCGCGGCGACCGAGAAGCCGCCGGTGTAGCTGTAGCAGTTCAGCACGCGCCGGCAGCCGAACTGCCGCACCAGCTGCATGAAGCGCAGCCGGTTGTCGCGCTGGTCGAGGTAGTAGCCGGTCTTGTGGCCCTCCGCCACATCGACCTTCAGTTGCCAGCCGTGCTCGCGGATCGTGAGTTCGGTCGCGCCCTCGTCGGCAGCGGGCCGGCGCAGCCAGCCGGTCGCGCTCGGCAGGCCCTCGAGCTCGCGCACGTTGGCGTCGGAACGCTCGTACAGCCGCGCGCACCCGGTGGCCGCCAGCAGGGCCTCGGCGATGGCCGGCTTCCAGCGCTCGACGCCAGCGCCGAGGAACTGTGCGCTCAGCGTGTCGCCGTAGCGATCGACGATCAGCCGGGCAGGCCGTCGGCTTCGCCATGCACCAGGCGCTGGGCGTCGCTGTCGATCGCCAACCGCGCACGCAGCGCGACCGCGCGCTCGACGCGCCGCGCGAACAGGCTCGCATCGACGCGCTCGGCCACATCGAAACTCCAGGCCCGCACGCGGATCTGCGACGCCGGGCTGTAGGCACCCCACGCGAGGAAGCTGCCGTCGTGGGCGTCGATCCGCACGGTCTCGCCCGGATCGGCTTTCCCGGAGGCGATGCTGCCCTCGAACACCCAGGGATGGCGGCGCAGCAGCGAGCGCTCCTTGCCGGCGCGCAGACGGATCGATTTCATGATCGGATTGTCGCGTGGGGCGGCGCGCGCCGGCGCCGCCGGCGACGCATCACGACTTCTTGCGCGCCCGCGGGTGGGCCGCGTCGTAGGCCTTGGCCAGGTGCTGGAAGTCGAGCTTGGTGTAGACCTGCGTGGTCGTGATGTTGGCGTGCCCCAGCAGCTCCTGCACAGCGCGCAGGTCGCCGCTGGACTGCAGCAGGTGCGAGGCATAGCTGTGCCGCAGCATGTGCGGGTGCACATGGGTCGGCAGGCCGGCCTGGATGGCCCGCTCCTTCAGCCGCGTGCGCACCTGCGAGGCCGTCAGCCGCCGGCCGTGGCGGCTGACGAACAGCGCCGGCTCGTCGACCTGCGCCACGCTGCCGCGCTGCGCCAGCCAGTCGTCCAGCGCGGCG
>NZ_AZND01000111.1:0-11435 GCF_000576205.1 Methylibium sp. T29
CTGCGCGCCGTCGCGCTGCGCGGCGCGGCCGCGCTGGCGGCTGGCGTGGCACTGCCCTGATGGAGACCTGGCGACTACGGCGTCGGCTCCTACTTCGGCCTGACCACCTTCACCACCGGCATCTACAAGGCCTGGCTGGCGATGGACGACCGCATCGCCGCCGCACAGCTCGCCACCTTGCTGCTGCTCGTCGTTGCGCTGCTGTTGTGGGCCGAGCGGCGTGCGCAGCGGAGGCTGCGCTATGCCAGCAGCCGCGCTGGTGCGGCGGCGCGCGAGGGCCGGCCGGTTCCGCTGCACGGCCGGCGCGCCGTGCTGGCCTTCTCGCTGTGTGCAGCGCCGGTGCTGCTGGGTTTCGTGCTGCCGGTGGCGGTGTTGCTGCGCGCGGTGTGGCTGGAGGCGCGCCATGGCGAGTTCGGCCTGCCCTGGCTGCGCTTCGCCGGCTGGGCGTGGACCAGCCTGCAGCTTGCGACCATCGCAGCACTCGCCGCCGTCGCGCTGGCGGTGCTGCTCGCCTTCGTGCTGCGGGGACGCGCCGGCGGTGCGGTGCGGCCGCTGGCCCGGCTGGTGTCGCTGGGCTACGCGGTGCCGGGCGCGGTGATCGCGGTCGGCCTGCTGTTGCCGGTGGGCTGGGTGCAGGCCGCGGCCCCCGGCTCCAGCGCGTCCGCTGGGTGACCGCGGCAGCGACCGGCAGCATCGGCGGCCTGCTCTACGCCTACCTGGTGCGCTTCTCGGCGGTGGCGCTGCAGTCGGTGGAGGCGGGCTATGCGCGCATCCCGGCCAGCTTCGACGACACCGCCCGCACGCTCGGGGCGGGGGGCGGGCGGCTGTTCTTCGGCGTGCACGCGCCGCTGCTCACGCGCTCGGCGCTGGCCGCGGCGCTGCTGGTGTTCGTCGACGTGATGAAGGAGCTGCCGGCCACGCTGGTGCTGCGGCCCTTCAACAGCGATACGCTGGCCGTGGTGGCCTACCAGTTCGCACGCGACGAGCGCCTGGCCGAGGCTGCGCTGCCTTCGCTGGCGATCGTGCTGGTCGGCCTGATTCCGGTGCTGCTGCTGTCGCGCGCGATGCGGGTGCGGTGAGCGGCACCCCGCCGCGGCTGGTGCCTCCGACAGGAATATTGGGTGATATTTGGCTATCGCCGGCTGTGCGGTGATGTGCCGGTAAGTTCGCGCCACGCTTGAGTTTCTTGGCCTATCCGGACCTGTCCGGGTTCGTGGCCGTTAGGGCGGTTCGGGTACATTCGTCGCGTCCCCGCCCTAACAAATCACGTTGGCCTACTTCCGCAAGCTCAAGACGGGGAACTGGTCGGCGCAGATCGATCGGGCCGGCGTTCGGACCTCCCAGACCTTCCCGACCAAGGCCGCTGCTCAGGCCTGGGCGACCAAGACCGAGGCGGAGATCCTTGCCAAGAGGCGAGGGCAGACGGTCAAGCGTACCCTGAGGCAGGCCCTTGAGCGCTACCGGCAGGACGTGAGCGTCAAGAAGCGTGGCAAGCGCTGGGAGGAGATGCGGATCGGCTCCTACCTCGGAGAGTTCGGGCTGCCGTTCGCCGACAAGTGGCTGGAGGACGTGACTCCTGATGATTTCGCCAGGTGGCGGGACCATCGGCTCAAGGGCCTCAAGAGCTCGTCGGTCGCGCGGGACTTCACCCTGCTCTCCTCGGTGATGTCGATCGCTCGGGACGAGTGGGGCTGGCTCCACGCCTCCCCGTTGACGAAGGTCAAGCGCCCGAAGCAGCCGCCTGCCAGGACGAGGCTGATCCACTGGACGGAGATTCGGGCGATGCTCCGGGCTCTCGGGTGGGCGAGGAAAGCTCCGGAGAACCTCTCCCAGCAGGCCGCGCATGCGTTCCTCGTGAGCCTTCATACCGGGATGCGCGCGGGGGAAGTCTTGAAGGCCGAGAGGCGGGGAACGGTCGCCACGCTGGAGACCTCGAAGAACGGCGAGCGAGAGACATTCCCCTATCAGCGCGGGCGATCAAGCTGATGTCGTTGTGCCCGAAGTACACCGTCAGTGGGCCGAGCTTGGACGCCCTGTTCCGGAAGGCCAGGAAGACGGCGGGGCTTGAGGGGTTTACCTTCCACGACGCCAGAGCTACGGCCTTGACCCGCATGGCGAAGAAGGTGGACGTGCTCCAGCTCGCGCGGATCTCGGGCCACAAGGACATCAAGATGCTCATGGTCTATTACCGGGAGACATCGGCGGACATCGCCAAGAACCTTCGCTAGGCTTGTTGTCGTTGCTGGTCCATCCAGCGGCGGATGTCGGCCACCTCCCACCGGACGGTCTTCCGGGAGAGCCTCAAGGCTGGCTTGGGAAAGTCGGGGCGGGGCTCCACGGTCTTCCGCAGAACCTCGCGGGACACGCCGAGCATCTTGGCGATGTCGTCTCTGGTCATCATGATGTTTCTCCTGGCATGGGTGCGGCCTGGGTGGCTGAGATCACGTCAGTGGGGATGGGGCGGATAGATCTAGTTAGGCGTGTTCATGTGCGCCACCAGTTGCCTTGCGGCGAATCTCGCGGCACTGCTCTCGGAACAGGCGCGCGTTCTCCAGCGCATCAGCCCGCGAGTCGAATGTCGCGCCGTTGTCGGTGGCAACCGGGCAACCGTAGATCGTGCCCGCGTAGCCGCGCCACAGCTTGCCGTCGCGCACCTGTTGCCACGGCTCGACTGAAATGTCGCTGTCAAGCGCGTTTGCGTAGGCCGTGGCCTTGTCAAAGTCAATCACAGCAGCGTCCCTTCGCGTTTGTAGGGGTCAAGCGCATAGGCCAGCGCCATGCGCAAATCGCGCACCTTCTCGGCCTCGTCGCTGTCGTCGGCTTCAATCGTCGCCAGCACCGCGTCGCAATCGCGCAGCAGGCCGGCAAGTACGGCGCGTTCGCCCTTCTGGTCGGCGCACTCCGTGACAACCGCCACGTAGTGCTTCAGCACCGCGTCCAGGTAGTCCAGGCGCACGTTCACCAACTTCTGCGGGCGGTGCGGCTCGGCCATCGCCCGGTCGCGCACTTGTGCAAGGTGTCCGTAGTCGCTGCTCATAGTTCCTCTCGTTTAACCGGTCCGTCGAGCGGACCAGCCCCGGCCTGGTTGCTATGAGAGTCCATCGTCGTTTCTCCTGTGCGTTGCGGGCTCACGACTCCCCCTTCCCTTGGGCGCCGCCCTGGTTTTGTTCATCAGGCCCGAGCGCTTCGGCTGGGCCTCCAGGGGCGGTCTTGCACGAGTTTCGCGTCGCCACCGGCTGTCCGACCTTCTTCTTTGTGAGGTGGAGCATTCCGCAAGCCGGGCACTTGTAGACGCACAGCCTGGTGAGGGTCTCATCAGCTGCAATTCGACGCTCGGCCACGAGCGCTGCAGCCTCCCTGGTTGGGAACGCAGTCTTGGTGGCGCAGATCCACTTCGCGTGCTCAAGATGCGCCGCGATGTCATCAACTGACGCAGGCGCCGTTGCCTTGCTCATCATGGCCCGATCTGCCTAAAGCAGCGCAACTTGCTGCATGTCGGACTCGGTGAACCCATTGCTCACGCGAATGTTTTCGTCCGTACTGAGCGCTTGCGCGATGACCGACATCGTGTCCAACAGATCACGCTTGTCCCAATGTCCGCGCTCGTCAACTACCTTGTTCTTCCAGCATAGAGTGAATCGGTCTTGCGGGATCGCGCGGTCTTCCTTGCGATTGAAGCCAACGCAGACGAACGACTTCGCCTCATCGTCGGACGACAGGTTCGCAACGGGCGTACAGTCGCCGCGCCCTCGAAGGCACATATGCTGTGTGACGGTTGGCATCAGATGCTCCTTTGTCTCGGTGTTGAAAGGCCGCCTCGGGTTGCATCCGAAGCGCGCGGTCTGATGAAAATCAGGGTCCATCAGGCTCCCTCCGCTCGATCAGGCTGGGCGCCGGCTGTCTGCTTGAGAAGTTGCGCGTACAGCGTCGAGTGCATGACCAGCGTGCCGTCCGCAAGTCGGAACGCTGCCGGCTCACGCCTCGCGACGACGCGGTATCGCTTGCGTCGCTTCATGATGGGCATGCGCTCGACGCGATAACGGAGCGTCGTGGCGATGTCGTTCATCAAGATCCGGACGCCGAGATGGAACATGCCGCTCATCCCTGTCCTTCCTCGCTCCCCGCGCCGGAGCGAGCGGGAGGGGCGGCATTGAGCATTGCGGCCCACGCATCCCGCATGTCCTGCTCGATCGTGGTGCCGACACCGTTCTCATCGAGGTGCGATTCGTCGACAAGACGTTCAGTGTTCTGGTGTGATCGATCGAAATCGATCTGGTGGTGCCCCCTGTAGAGCATCTCTCCAGTCGGCTCGATCGGCACCAGCTTCCACCCCGGCGGTGCGGCGGTGGGGGCTTCCGGCTGCCCGATCTTGGCGACGGCATCACGCGCATGCACCATTGCATCGGGCTTGCTCGCAAGGGCGCGGCTGAGTTCTCGGCTGTCGTCTTGCAGCAGGCCGGGAGGCCAGCCAGTACGTTCATCCGACCGCGCGCCCTGGCTAGAACCAGAGGCTGCTTGTCCAGACCGAGCGGCCTGCCACGCAAGCCATGCGCCATGCAGGTCGAAATCGATGTATGCGTTGTTCAGCGCGAGGAACCGCATGTTTGCGCCCTCATGCCGCGGCTGCGTGCGCGCCCACGCCTCGAACCGCTCGCGCTCACTCATGGGTGCTCCCGGTGGCCGCTGCGATGCCTGCGGGACGGAATGACGACCGCGCTTCGGCCCACGCTTTGATCTTCTTGACGAGCCTGCGGCGAACGGTGCGGCGCTGGTGGGCGTTGCCCGACATCGGGATGCCGTGCCATTCGATGAATTCCACCGTGTTGCACCAGGGGCACGGCTGGTCGCCGCCATGTCGGAGCGGACCGCCCGGTTCGTCGCACGAGTCCAGATCCCACATGTACCCTTCGTAGCAGGAGCCGTCCGGGTATCTGGCGCCGAAGGTGGGCGCCTCGTAGTTGCAGCCGAGCGGCCGCGTGTGCTGTGAGTTATCCATGGCTGCTCCCTGCGGTGGGTTCTTGGTCATCGACCTTGCTTTGGTCATCAGACCGAGCGGTGTTGCTGCAACCAGAGGCGGTCTGTCCCCACTGGTGCGCCATGGCGTCCGCTATTCCTTGGAAGGTTCGGGACCGCTCTTTCCAGCGATTCGGCCCGGGCGGCATCCAGTGCACCCGGCTCCGCTCGGCGAGCGTCAGTTTCATCATCTCGGAGCGAACGTCGTTGGTCGGCACGAGCTTCGGCAAGCGCTTGAGCCACAGGCCCGTGGTCTTGGTCTCCATGTGCCCAAACTGCCACGGGTGGACGTACTGGTCGGCCTTGCGAATCTGGCTGCCGATCCGTCCGGGTGGGTTCTCCAAGGCGATGCGCGGAATCGGCAGGGCCATCAGCCAGCGCACGAACTCCAACGCATCAGCCTGCTCCTGCTGACGCTTGGGCCACCACCTGGCACCTGCGTTGGTCAGGTAGGTGCACGGCGGGTGCGCGATCATCAGATCCCAGCCGGCCATCGGCACATCACGGATAGAGCCGTGGAAGTGGAACGGTGATCCGTCCTCGGCAGGCAAGATGTCGCACGACCAGGCGTCATGCCCTCTTGCGCGAAAGGCCCCGCGCACCACGCCGGAGAATTCACAGGCCACGAGTACTCGCAATCCGGCGCGGTCTCGCACAGCCGCCTCGGGTTCGCGCAACACAGCGCGGTCGGATGGATTCAGGTCATGCATGTTCATCAGGCCCAGCGTTGTGGATAGAACCCGAGGCGGTCTGTTCGGCATCGAACATGTCTGCGGTGTGCTCGCAACGCGCAGTGACCTCCTGCTCCATGGGCACGAACTGCGTGCAACAGGGTTGACCGTCGGCGCCGTAGACCCACTCCGGGATCGCATCCTCGCGGAACGAGCGGCCAAGAATCTCGCACCAGTCCTCGTCCGTCTCCTCGCGGCCCTCGCGGTACACCGTGCCATTCATGGCCTTGTCGCGGGCGCACTCTTCGCACCACATCGAGTGAAAGAATTCGCCCTCGGTTCCGTTGCACGGCATGTAGGACTCGCCGGGCTTGTTGGCGTGGAACTTCACGCGCGGCAGCTTCGGCTGGACAAACACAGCCACAGGGCCAGCGCGGTCGGATGGATCAAGCCCCATGCTGTCGCGGCAGGCGTCGCAGGTATTGCCGATCCTGGCCTTGTTCCAGCACAAGGCGCACTGCTGTCTGGCGCGGTCGGATGAACAAGAATCCATCTTCAATCCCCCCTCTCGCCAGAGGCCTGGGGAGGCTCGCGTCGTTCGATTCGCTGCAACAGGCCGAGCACAACAGCGCGCACCTCTTTGTGCGAGCGACAGCCGTCGATGCCCGCACCGGGAAGGGCTTGGATCTCGGGAATGCCATCGAGAGAGTGCGCGAAGTGCCCGTGCCAGTCACTGCTGCGGATCAGCCGGCGCCGCATGTCCATCGCGTCCATGCTCGCAACTTGCAGCACCCAATCTTGGGTGACGTGAGGCGCGCGGCGGGCGAGTTCCTGCAACTCGGCCACGACGCTCAGGTAGGCTCGCTCGTGATTGACCGCCTCGGGTTCTGGCCGTAGCGCTCCGCTCGGATCACCCTGAGCCTCCCTGCGCTCGGCGAGCCATTCCTCGTAAGCCTCGCGGTTCGACTCGCACGCTTCGCACGGACCGTCCGGCCCAGCGCAAGTGCAGCGGCCTAACGGCTTGAACACGTCTGGCGGTTCGGAGGGAGGGGTCGAATCCCCTGAAGCAGCGGGAGGGGCGTACTGCCGAACCAACGCGATCATCCGCTTTGCCTCGCCCTCGTACTTCAGCCAGCGATCGCCCCAAGGCTCAGGGATCGGCCCGCCTTCCCAGATCAACTCGTTGCACGCATCCTCGCCGTGCTCCTCGGCACAAAGCTGCCACGCGAGTTGCTCCCACTCCCAGTCATCAAGCCACCCGGCCGGCTGCGCTGCTGTGGAGCGCGCCCCGAGGTCGTAGCACTTGCGACCGTATGCGTGCATTTGGTCGGCTGGGTACTGGAACGTGGCTCGCGGGATCGGCTCCCGGCCATAGCCGTGGTCAGTCCAGAACACGCCTTCAGGTTTCGGCAGCTCCGGCAAGTCCTTGTGGGTCATATCTATTCCTTCCCGATCTGGTTTTCTGGTCATTCAACCGAGCGTTGAATCCACAACCCGAGGCGGTCTATCGCCACTTGTTCGATCCAACCACCGTGACGCCGGTTTCGGTCGTCAGGCCATCGGGCTTGTCCTCGGCGCTCCCGTACTCGAACCTCACCGGGTAGCAACTGTCCAGGCCCTCAATCACAGCTTGGCCCCAGACCCAGCAGTCCGCCCTAGAGGGCTCGGCCTTCCGCATCATTTCCATCATCGAAGCCATGATTGAGTGCAGCGCCTCGATGTAGGCGTCACTCACCTCGACCTCGATGTCGTCGTACTTGGCCCTCATCACGCTCTCCTATGTCTCAGTGGTGAACAGCCGGCTCTGCTTCTTGCCGAAGCGCCGGGGCCTGATGTACAGATTCGGGGTGCATCAATCGCTCCTATGCCGCTACCGGCTCTGCAAACTCAACACCACGCTCTGCCCCGAAAGCTGCGATCAGCTCCTGAAGCTCGCTCATCTCCCGCACGCTCATCTGGCTGGTGCTCTGTCCCAGGACGACGAACCCTGTGCCGTCGAGGTTGGGGACGACTTCCTGCTTCTTGAGCGCTGCCGAGAAAACGCATTTCCACGAATCCGCATCGAGCTTCCTGCCGTGCCACACCACCTGGCGGGACACCTCGGTCAGCATCGCCCACATCCGCGCATTCGCTTCGAGGCTCCGGGTGGGCGGGCTGATCTTCACGACGTACCCCGCAGGCGCTGACTGCACCGCTGCCACCGCTCTCTGGCGGGCCTCGGAGTGGGCGAGGAATATGGTTCTTCTATCCATGTTTCGGCGTCGTCAAAGCGCGCTCCAGTTCCCAGCCGTCTCTAACTCGGGATCGCACCACGTCATACGACTGGCCGTAGATTTCCGACCACTCGATTAGCGGCAGCCTCCGGCCGTCAAGTTCGTAATACACGGTTCTCCGGGTATTCCGCGCCTGCATCTTTTGCGTAGCCCAACGGCAGTTTCTGGGCTCGTAGTCGCCGTCTACGTCGATGCGATCTAACGACGTACCTGCTGGACGTTCGCCCATGTCAGCGGCGAAGTTCGCAAACTCAAACCACCGATCGCACACCTTGATGCCTCTGCCGCCATAGAGCCCCCACCTGTGGTTTGTCGGCGTAGTGCATCGCTGGATCATTGAGGACCAGGAGCGGTAGATTGGCGAGTCGGTCTTGCCGTGCGTCCGAAACGTGTCGCTGGTGAGTTGCCGCTTGAGGCAGCCGCATGACCTCGTGTTGCTGGTGCGCAATGAGGCAAGAGAGACGTCCGTCAAAGCGCCGCAGTCGCAGGAGCATCGCCAAAGGGTGTTCTTGCTCCTCCGCCCGACTGGCTCAAGGGCGACAAGGCGGCCGAATCGATGCCCACTTACATCGTGCTGGTTTACCTGGGCTAGAGCTTTGTATCCACACTCTCGGCCGCAGGTAGGCCGCGTCAGCTTGCTCTTCGGAAGCCACATTGCACGGGAACAAATGATGCATTCCGCGCGCGTGCGCCCCGGGTGCTCCGTGAACCGCTCATCGTGCCAACCCATCACGCCGCCTCCTTCTCAAACTCACGCCGCCCGGCCTCTCTCGCCATAGCCTGCGTCCTTGCTGTGTAGACCTGCTTGCTCATGTCTTGAATCTCTCTCCAACCACCCGGACCACCGCCTTGCACTGCTCCACGTCGAACATGCCGATATGGCAGTTGGCGAAGCTGATGCCGAGCTGCCTAGAAAGCCAGTAGTACGCATCGCGCCTGTTCATCTGCCGGGACTTCCACAGCGGATCGAACGCGGCGTGAGCACGACTCTTGGCCTTTCGAAGCTCGGCGTTCGCCAGCCGCCCGAGCGGTTGCGTGCCGTCGCCCTGGCCCTTGCCTGCTGCGTGGCACCCGACGTGGGCGTCACAAGGATCGCAGCGCCAGAACTTCAGGGCGAACAGGTCAGGGCGGTGCGGGTAGATCGCCGAGCCAGTCACGAGGGCTGCAGGCTTGTCGCAGTAGTGGCAGATCACTCTCACAGCCTGTACTCCGCCTTGTCGAACACACCCAGCCGCGTCTTGGTCAACGCCAGCAGCTCAAACTCAGTCCCGTACTTCGCCTCAAACCGCGTCTTGAACGGATGACGGCTCACGATCCCGAACTGAGCCCCGTTCTGGTGGTGCCCCGGATCGCAGAGGCCCAGCGCGAACAGATGCCCCAGCCGTCGCCCGCCATCCACGATGTGATGCACTGCCGTCGGACGCGGTAGCCAGCCTTCGAGGTGGCACGCAATGCAGCCGTAGGCCACGATCCGATCCATCCAGGCCGATTCCTCGACCGTCGGGGCGCGCTTGCCGGGCTTGGCCTTGATGCCCTTGGGCAACGAGACCACTTCTTCACTCACCGCCCGAATCACGCCAGTGCGCTCCACGCGGCGCAGCGGCGGGGCCGGAGGCGCTACGTAGACGGCTCGCTGAAAGCTGGAGCGGCGCACGGGCTTGGACTTCGGGAACAGCATGGTCAGAACGGCGGGCCGTCGTCGTCACGGCTGCGCTTCGCATCCTCACGCGGCTTCGGGTCGCTGATGTAGGCCCAGCCATCCCAGCCCAGCGGGATCGCGTCCAGCTTGAGCATCGGGCCCGCCTTGGTCTCCATGACCCGGCCGATGGTCTTGTAGAACGCCTTGCCGTCCCGGTCCTCGCCGGTCTTAGCTCGCACTTCTTTGTATCCGCTCACGCTGGCTCCGTTTCTGGCTTGTTGGCCTTGATGGTCGAACGCAGCTTGGACTCCGCACGCAGGCAGCTCCAGGCATAGACGCGCTCTTCGTTGTCGTTGAAGGTCTTGGGGTCGTACCAGACACGGATCGCGTCCATGTCCTTGCCTTCCTTGTGGCAATCGATGAGGTACATGGCGAGTTCATCCAACTCGCCGATCCGGTCATCGCTGATCCCTGCACCGGCCCCTTCGGTCGGGGTGATCGTTCCGGGTTTCTTGGGGCGTTCGGCTTCTTCAGCTTCCGGCAGGTCTTCCCCGGCATAGATGTACAGACCGAGGCCGTGCATCGAGATGGCCTTGGTCATGCAGCGCATGATTGCGGTGTTGACCGCGAAGGCGTCCGGATCGGGGATGGCCTTGTTGCGGTGGTCCATGACCGGCAACATGCACTCACGACGCAGCCCCTTGATGGTCACGGATGTGTGAACCATCGCGGTCTTGCCGATGCGCATGCACGGCTCCGTGGAGCCTTCCGGGCCGTAGGTGTGGACGACCCACGTTGCCTCAGGATCGACCTTCAGCACTTCCGCCCAGGCCCACGCCCAGGAGAGATACGTGAGACCGTTCTTCTTCTCGCAGTGGTCGTTGACGTTGATCTTGAGCAGGTCCATGACGGTCCTCAGAATGGTTGGTGAAGGACCGCGATCCCCCAGGCCCTGCGCAGGGCGTACAGCGCAGGGTGGGCCTTGCGGTACTGGCGGTACACGTTGATGAACTCGATCACAGGTGAACTCCTGGTGTCTTGAGGTAGGCCCACAGAGCCTTGAGGGATTCGGTCCATGTGCTCTTCCCCTTGTAGGGGCCGCTTATTGCGTTGCTGATGCGATAGACGTTCATGGGCATCTGACCGAGCGTTGAATCACGAACCCGAGGCGGTCTGTGAAGGGCGGTGCGGCTCGAAGCATCACTTCGGTGCTGATGCGGCGCGCTCTGGGCGCTTGCCTGCCTCAAGAATCGGTAAGCCCGCTTCGGTCGGCACGTAGATGACTTGGCCGTCTTGAGCCTTCAGCCCCTCAATCCACAAGTAGCGCAGATAGCCTTCGTTGCCCTTCAGACTGTCGCCGATGATCTTGTTGGCTTCGGCCACTCCGCGAGCCCGCTCGACCTCGGCGCCCGCCAGCATCTTTGCGCTTTCCATCTTGGCCTGCGCCTCTTGGATCGCGATCTGCCTGTCTTGAATGGCCCGCTCCAGTGCAGCTTTGCCAACCAGACCTTGCTGCCACACGTTGTATTGCGGGCACCCTGCCATGCAGGCTGCAATGAGGGCCACGAGGCCAATCATGGTGTCGCGAAACATCGGCCACACCATTGGCTCATTAGTTGCCTTGTCCCAATATCTGCTCATCAAGCGCTCCTTTGTCTCGGTCGTGAAAGGCCGGCTCTGCTTCTGTCCGAAGCGCTCAGGCCGAATGAAAATAGACCCACGCATAACCCCCAACCCCTGCTGCAATCAGCGCAAAGATCAAAGGCATCCACTTGATGCGTACAGGTTCTTCGGGATCGGGCCAGCAGTGAGTAACACCGGGTTGGGTGTGCTCGAAAT
>NZ_AZND01000112.1:0-11351 GCF_000576205.1 Methylibium sp. T29
CTGGAGGCCCAGCAGGCGGCCAGCGCCTCGCAGATCGACCTGTTCGCCGCGCCCCCGCCCTCGCCGCCGCGCGAAGCCACCGAGCTCGAGCGGGCCCTGGCCGGCGTCGAACCCGATACATTGACCCCGCGGGAAGCGCTCGACGCGCTCTACCGCCTCAAATCGCTCCACGAGCGTTCCAAGGAAAACTGACATGACCTACTGCGTCGGCGTGCGGCTCAATGCCGGCCTCGTGTTCCTGTCCGACTCGCGCACCAACGCCGGGCTCGACCAGATCAGCACTTTCCGCAAGATGATGGTCTACGAGAAGCCCGGCGACCGCTTCATGGTGCTGCTGTCGGCCGGCAACCTGAGCATCAGCCAGTCGGTGCGCGAGATCCTGCAGGTCGAGAAGCTGGAGAACGGCGACAAGCCGCCGCTGACGATCTGGAACGCCACCAGCATGTTCGATGCGGTGCGCGTGCTCGGCAGCGCGGTGCGCCGCGTGCACGAGCAGGACGGCGCCTCGCTCAAGCGCGCCGGCATCGACTTCAACGCCTCGATGATCTTCGGCGGGCAGATCGCCGGCGAAGCGATGCGGCTGTTCCTCGTCTACTCGGCCGGCAACTTCATCGAGGCCACGCGCGAGACCTGCTACTTCCAGATCGGCGAGAGCAAGTACGGCAAGCCCATCCTAGACCGCATGATCACGCCGGCCACCAGCCTGGACGAGGCGGCGAAGTGCGCGCTGGTGTCGATGGACTCGACGCTGAAGTCCAACCTCTCCGTCGGTCTGCCGCTGGACCTGCTGGTCTACCAGGACGGCCGCTTCCAGACAGAGCAGATCGTCTGCATCGACGAGCACAACGAGTACTTCCGCATGATCCGCGGCAGCTGGGGCCAGAAGCTGCGCGCCGCCTTCGAGAGCATCGACGCGCCGCAGTGGGACAGCGGCGGCGCCGCGGCCCATCCGCTGCGCACCGGCCGCGAACGCTGCGAACCGATGCGCAAGATCACCCACCCGAACGAACGCATCGTCTGAGCATGGCGGGCGGACGCGGACGCGGACGCTCGCGCGGCGCCATCGTCTTCTCGCACGCCAACGGCTTTCCGGCCGGCACCTACCGGCTGCTGTTCGAGCACTGGCGCGCAGCCGGCTACACGGTGCACGCGGTCGAGAAGTTCGGCCACCAGCCGGCCTACCCGGTGACCGGCAACTGGCCGCACCTGCGCGATGAACTGATCCACTTCGCCGAGTGGGCGCTCGTCGACGATGCGCCGGCCTGGTTCGTCGGCCACTCGCTGGGCGGCTTCCTCAGCGTGCTGGCTGCGGCCCGGCGGCCCGACCTGGCGCGCGGCGTGGTGCTGCTCGACTCGCCGATCATCGGTGGCTGGAAGGCACGCGCTCTGCAATTTGCCAAGCAACCGGTCTCGGTGAACGCTACTCGCCGGCCGCTGTGTCGCGGCGGCGTCGCCAGCACTGGCCCAGTGACCAGGCGGCCTTCGAGCACTTCGCCACCAAGCCGGTGTTCGCCCGCTGGCACCCCGAGGTGCTGCGCGACTACGTCGCTGCCGGCACCGAACCGGCCGGCGCGGTGCGCGCGCTCAGTTTCCGGCGCGAGGTCGAGACCGAGATCTACCGGACCCTGCCGCACCATCTGCCGCACGTCCTGCGCAGGCATCCGCTCGGTTGCCCGGTCACCTTCATCGGCGGCACCGCGTCAGCGAGGTGCGCCAGGTGGGCCTGCGCGCGACCGAGCGTCTCACCCAGGGGCGGGTGAGCTGGATCGAAGGCGGCCACCTGTTCCCGATGGAGCGTCCACTGGAGACCGCCGAGGCGGTGCTCATGCAGTTGCGCAGCCTGGCCTGCGCCCACCGCGCGACCGGCTGACGCCGAGACCGCCGGGCAGGCGGGCCCGGCCCGGCCGATATACTCTCGCTTTACCACCACGCACTTTTGGAAACAACGTGCCGCATGTCATGACCAAGTTCGTCTTCGTCACCGGCGGTGTGGTGTCCTCCCTCGGCAAGGGCATCGCGTCGGCATCGCTCGCGGCCATCCTGGAATCGCGCGGCCTCAAGGTCACCCTGATCAAGCTCGACCCGTATCTGAACGTCGATCCGGGCACGATGTCGCCGTTCCAGCACGGCGAGGTCTTCGTCACCGACGACGGTGCCGAGACCGACCTCGACCTCGGTCACTACGAGCGCTTCATCAGTACCCGCATGAAGCGCAGCAACAACTTCACGACCGGCCAGATCTACAAGTCGGTGCTCGAGAAGGAGCGCCGCGGCGACTACCTCGCAAGACGGTGCAGGTGATCCCGCACGTCACCAACGAGATCCAGGAGTTCGTCAAGCGCGGCGCCAACGACGTCGACGTGGCGATCGTCGAGATCGGCGGCACGGTCGGCGACATCGAGTCGCTGCCCTTCCTGGAAGCGGTGCGCCAGATGGCGCTGCGTGCCGGCCCCAGCAACTCGGCCTTCGTGCACCTGACCTACGTGCCGTGGATCGCCGCGGCCGGCGAGCTCAAGACCAAGCCCACGCAGCACACCGTGCAGAAGATGCGCGAGATCGGCATCCAGCCCGACGCGCTGCTGTGCCGCGCCGACCGCGAGATCCCGGAGGACGAGCGCGACAAGATCTCGCTGTTCACCAACGTCGGCCTGCAGGGCGTGATCTCGATGTGGGATGTCGACACGATCTACAAGGTACCGCGCATGCTGCACGAGCAGCGCCTGGACGAGCTGATCTGCATGAAGCTGCAGTTGCTCACCAAATCGGCCGACCTGCGCCGCTGGGACCGCCTGGTGCACGAGGTGACTCACCCGCAGCACGAGGTGACGATCGCGATGTGCGGCAAGTACACCGACCTGTCGGACTCGTACAAGTCGCTCAACGAGGCGCTGCGCCACGCCGGCATCCACCATCACGCGCGGGTCAAGATCGAATACGTGGACTCGGAGCTGCTGAACGAATCCAACATCGACCAGTTGGCCGGTTATGACGCCATCCTGGTGCCAGGCGGCTTCGGCAAGCGCGGCGTGGAAGGCAAGATCCTCACCGCCCGCTACGCACGCGAGCACAAGATCCCCTACCTCGGCATCTGCCTGGGGATGCAGGTGGCGACCATCGAGGTGGCCCGCCACCTGGCCGGCCTGAAGGACGCCAACAGCACGGAGTTCGAACCCGCCACGCCGCACCCGGTGATCGCGCTGATCGACGAGTGGCAGGACGCCGACGGATCGGTCCAGAAGCGCGACGCCAACTCCGACCTCGGCGGCACCATGCGCCTGGGCGCCCAGAGTTCCGACGTGAAGCCCGGCACGCTGGCCCACCAGATCTACGGCCCGGTCGTGACCGAGCGCCACCGCCACCGCTACGAGGCCAACGAGCACTACCTCGACCGCCTGCAGCAGGCCGGACTGGTGATCAGCGCGATCACCCAGCGCGAGAAGCTGACCGAGATGGTCGAGCTGCCGCAGAGCGTGCACCCGTGGTACGTGGGCGTGCAGTTCCACCCCGAGTTCAAGTCCACGCCGTGGGCGGGACATCCGCTGTTCATCAGCTATGTCAAGGCCGCGCTGGCCCACCAGGCCGAGCGTGGCACGGCCTCGGGCGGATTGCAGAAGGTGGCGGCATGAGCATGATCGAGCCGACGTCGCTCGGAGGTCTGGCATGAAGCTGTGCGGCTTTGACGTCGGCCTCGACCGGCCGTTCTTCCTGATCTCCGGCCCTGCGTGGTCGAGAGCGAGCAACTGCAGATGGACGTGGCCGGTCGCCTGAAGGAAATCACCGCGGCGCTCGGCATCCCCTTCATCTTCAAGTCCAGCTACGACAAGGCCAACCGCTCGTCCGGCACCTCGTTCCGCGGACCGGGCATGGAGAAGGGCCTGGAGATCCTGGCCAAGGTGCGCCGTGATCTGCAGGTGCCGGTGCTGACCGACGTGCACAGCGAGGCCGAGATCCCGGTCGTCGCGCAGCATGTCGACGTGCTTCAGACCCCCGCCTTCCTGTGCCGCCAGACCGACTTCATCCGGGCCGTGGCCCAGAGCGGCAAGCCGGTGAACATCAAGAAGGGCCAGTTCCTCGCCCCTGGCGACATGAAGAACGTGATCCAGAAGGCGCGCGACGCGGCACGCGAGAAGGGCCTGCCGGACGACGTGTTCATGGCCTGCGAGCGCGGCGCGAGCTTCGGCTACAACAACCTCGTGTCCGACATGCGCAGCCTGGCCATCATGCGCGAGACCGGCAGCCCGGTGGTCTTCGACGCGACCCACAGCGTGCAGCTGCCGGGCGGCCAGGGCACCAGCTCGGGCGGGCAGCGCGAGTTCGTGCCGGTGCTGTCGCGCGCGGCCATCGCGGTCGGCGTGGCGGGCGTCTTCATGGAAACCCACCCGGACCCGGCCAAGGCGCTGAGTGACGGCCCAAATGCGGTGCCGCTGAAGCACATGAAGGCCCTGCTGGAGCAGCTGGTCAGCATCGACCGCGTGGTCAAGGCACAGCCGCTGCTCGAGAACGATTTTTCCTGTTGATGTTGACCACCCCCGTTGCGGCGATGCCGCGCCCCCTCGAGGGGGCGACGCTGGCGGACCGGCGAAACCGGATCCGCGGCGTCCTCTCGTCGAGCACCTCTCTTCCTCTTTGAAAGTCATTCCATGAGTGCCATCGTTGACATCGTCGGGCGCGAGATCCTCGACAGCCGCGGCAACCCCACCGTCGAATGCGACGTGCTGCTCGAGAGCGGCGTGATGGGCCGCGCCGCAGTGCCGAGCGGCGCCTCCACCGGCTCGCGCGAGGCGATCGAGCTGCGCGACGGCGACAAGGGCCGCTACCTCGGCAAGGGCGTGCTGAAGGCCGTCGAGCACCTCAACACCGAGGTCTCGGAAGCCGTGCTGGGGCTCGACGCCTCTGAGCAGGCCTTCCTCGACAAGACGCTGATCGACCTGGACGGCACCGACAACAAGGCCCGCATCGGCGCCAACGCGACGCTGGCGGTCAGCATGGCCGTGGCGCGCGCGGCGGCCGAGGAATCGGGCCTGCCGCTGTACCGCTATTTCGGCGGCATGGGCGGCATGCAGCTGCCGGTGCCGATGATGAACGTGGTCAACGGCGGGGCGCATGCCAACAACAGCCTCGACCTGCAGGAGCTGATGATCATCCCGGTGGGCGCGCCGAGCTTCCGCGAGGCGGTGCGATGGGGCGCGGAGACCTTCCACGCGCTGAAGAAGATCCTGCACGACAAGGGCATCAGCACCGCGGTGGGCGACGAAGGCGGCTTCGCGCCCAGCGTCGAGAACCACGAGGCCGCGATCCAGATGATCCTCGAGGCGATCGACAAGGCCGGCTACACCCCGGGCACGCAGATCGCGCTGGGCCTCGACTGCGCCGCCAGCGAGTTCTACAAGCCGGGCAAGAACGGCTCGCTGGTCTACCAGCTCGACGGCGAGGGCGGCCTGTCGCTGTCGGCCCAGCAGTGGACCGACATGCTGGCCGGCTGGGTCGACAAGTACCCGATCATCAGCATCGAGGACGGCATGGCCGAAGGCGACTGGGCCGGCTGGGCCCACCTGACCGAGGTGCTGGGCAAGAAGGTGCAGCTGGTCGGCGACGACCTGTTCGTCACCAACACCAAGATCCTGCAGGAAGGCATCGACAAGGGCATCGCCAACTCGATCCTGATCAAGATCAACCAGATCGGCACGCTGACCGAGACCTTCGCCGCGATCGAGATGGCCAAGCGCGCCGGCTACACCGCCGTGATCTCGCACCGCTCGGGCGAGACCGAGGACAGCACCATCGCCGACATCGCGGTGGGCACCAACGCCGGCCAGATCAAGACCGGCTCGCTGTCGCGCAGCGACCGCATGGCCAAGTACAACCAGCTGCTGCGCATCGAGGAAGACCTGGGCGACGTGGCGGTCTATCCCGGCCGCGCCGCGTTCTACAACCTGCGCTGAGTCCCCGCTGCCTGCCGCGCCCGCCGCCGCCATGCGCCTGATCACCGTCGCGCTGGTCGCGTTGCTGGCCCTGGTCCACGCCGAGCTGTGGTTCGGCAAGGGCGGGGTCGGCCGGGTGGTCGGCCTGCAGGCGCAGCTGCGCGAGCAGCAGGCGAAGAACGACGTGGCGCAGACACGGAACGACCGGCTCTCGGCCGAGGTGCGCGACCTCAAGGAAGGCCTGGAGATGGTCGAGGAGAAGGCGCGCTCCGAGCTGGGCATGCTCAAGCCCGACGAGATCTACGTGCAGTACGCGCCGCGCCGCTAGGCCCGCGCCCGACTCTCTTTCGCCCCGATGCGCCGCCCGAGCGCATGCCTTGCGATGCTCACCTCGCTGATCGACTTCCTCAACGCACCGGCCTTCGTGCTCGGCCCGCTGGCCGCCAGCCGCGCCGAACTGGCCGGCGCGCTGCTGGGCGTCTGGATGGTGTGGTGCAACCTGCGCGTCGACCCGCTGGCTTGGCCGCTGGCGATCACCAGCTCGGCGCTCTACGGCCTGGTGTTCTGGGAGGCCCGGCTGTACGGCGACGCATCGCTGCAGCTGCTGTTCATCGCGGTCGCCTTCTGGGGCTGGTGGCAGTGGCTGCGCGGCACCCAGGCCGATGGCAGCGCGCTCGCAGTGCGCCACCTCGCCCCGCGCGGCCGGCTGCAGGCACTGCTGGCCTTCGCCCTGCTGTGGCCGGCCACCGCGTTGCTGCTGCGCCACGGCACCGACACCGACGTGCCCTGGTGGGACGCCTTCCCCACCGCCGGCAGCGTGGTGGGCCAGGTGCTGCTGGGCCGCAAGCTGGTGGAGAACTGGCCGGTGTGGATCGCCGTCAATGCCGTCGGCGTGAGCCTGTTCGCCTACAAGGGACTGTGGCTCACCGTCGGGCTCTACGCGCTGTTCGCGCTGCTGGCGGCGATCGGCTGGCGCGCCTGGACCCGCAAGGCCGCGGCGATGAGCTCGGCATGAGGCGGCTTGCGGGGCGGTGCGCATGGGCCCGGTGATCGCGCTGGTCGGTGCCGAGAGCACCGGCAAGACCACGCTGGCCCATGCGCTGGCGCTGGAGCTCCGTTCGCTCGGTCGCCCGGCCACGCGGGTGGCCGAGTACCTGCGCGAGTTCTGCGACGCGCACGGCCGCACGCCGCGGCCCGAGGAACAGGCCGCCATCGCCGACGAGCAATGGCGTCGCATCGAGGCCGCCGCGCGGGACGGTCACATCGTGCTGGCCGACACCACGCCGCTGATGATCGCGGTCTACAGCGAGTTCGTGTTCGGCGACCGCAGTCTCTACCCCCTGGCGCTCGAGCGCCAGCGCCGCTGCGCCCACACGCTGCTGACCGGCCTCGACCTGGCCTGGCAGCCCGACGGCCTGCAGCGCGACGGCGCCCAGGTGCGCGGCCCGGTCGACCGCTTGGTCCGCGACGCGCTGGCCTCTGCCGTGCTGCCCTATTCGGTGGTCTATGGCGAAGGCTCGGCGCGCACGGCAGCCGCTGTGGCTGCGCTGCGCCCGCTGCTGCACCTGCCCGCCCAGGTGGCCCCCGCGCCCGACGGCCCGCGGCTGCGTGGCCGCTGCCGCGAATGCCTGCAGCCCGAATGCGAACATCTGTCGTCCGCGTCCGCGGCGAAGCGCCCCTTGCCATGAGCGAACCCGATTCCTCTTCTCCTCCGGCCCACCCGCCCCGGCCGATCCGCAGCTTCGTGCTTCGCGCTGGCCGCATGGGCAGCGGGCAGACGCGCGCCCTCGCCGAACTCGGCCCGCGCTTCGTGCTGCCATTCCAGCGCGAACCGCTCGACCCGCAGACCGTGTTCGGACGCCGCGCCCCGCGGGTGTTCGAGATCGGCTTCGGCATGGGCGACGCCACCGCGCAGATCGCCGCCGCCCGACCCGACACCGATTTCATCGGCTGCGAGGTGCACACGCCGGGCGTCGGCGCCCTGCTCAAGCAGATCGGCGAGCGCGAACTGACGAACTTGCGCATCGTGCAGCACGACGCGGTCGAGGTGCTCGAGCACATGATCGAACCCCGCTCGCTGGCCGGCATCCACCTGTTCTTCCCGGACCCCTGGCACAAGAAGAAGCACCACAAGCGCCGCCTGGTGCAACCCGCGTTCGTCGAGCGACTGGTGACGCGGCTCGCGCCGGGCGGCTACCTGCACTGCGCCACCGACTGGCAGCCCTATGCCGAGCAGATGCTCGAGGTGCTGGGAGCCGAGCCGGCGCTGCGCAACAGTGCCGACGGCTACGCGCCGCGGCCCGAGTACCGGCCGCTGACGAAGTTCGAGCAGCGCGGCCTGCGACTGGGCCACGGCGTCTGGGATCTGGTGTTCGTCCGCGGCTGAGCCCGCGCCAGCGCCGGGATCTCGGAGCGGCCGATGCCGAGATCCTTGAGCTCGTGTTCCGACATGGCCTGCAGTTCGCCCACTGCAACGCGGCGCATGCGGTGCGCCGCCCACGCCGCCCGCAGCCGGTGCAGGAAGGACGGCCGCGGGCCGGTCCGGATCTTGGGGTTCGTTGTCATGGGCATCTCCCTTCGCGAGCACAGGACCACATCGTGCAATGCGTCGTGCTATCGTGAAAGTTGAGATTACTGAGGGTTTCTATCAGACTTCCTGATGCGTGGGCTCAACCTCGACCAACTGCGCACCCTGGTGTCGATCGCCGACCTGGGCACGTTCTCGGCCGCCGCGAGGGCGCTGCACCTGGCTCAACCCACAGTCAGCCTGCACATCGGCGAGCTGGAATCGCGGCTCGGAACGCCGCTGGTCGTGCGCGGCAGCCGGCGCGTCTCGCCCACGGCCGCCGGCGCCGCGCTGATCGATCGTGCCCGGCGCCTGCTGCGCGACGCTGACGAGGCCGTCGACACCGTGCAGCGCCACGCCCGCGGTCAGGCCGGGCGCGTGCGCCTGGGCACCTCGACCGGTGTGATCGTGCACCTGCTGCCGCAGGTGCTGAAGGTGCTCGAACATGAGCATGCGGGCATCGATGTGGAGGTGGCCATCCTCGGATCGAACCACTGCATGGAGCGGCTCACCGCCGGCACGCTGGACATCGGCCTGATCGCACTGCCGCAGCCGCCGGTGCGCGATCTCGTGGTGACGCACTGGCGCAACGACCCGATGAGGGCCTTCGTGCCGCCGCGCTGGCGTGCCCCCCGGGCGGCAACGCCGGACTGGCTGGCCGCGCAGCCGCTGATCTTCAACGATGCGACGACCCGCATGTACCGGATGACGATGGAGTGGTTTGCCGCCGCCGGCCACGCGCCGCGTGCCCGTATCGAGCTCAACTACACGGAGGCGATCAAGAGCCTGGTAGCGGCCGGGTATGGCGCCGCGATCCTGCCAATGGAGAGCTCGGCAGTCGCGGTGGCCGCGGGCGCCGATCCGGTGCAGCTGATCCCGCTGCGACCGGCGCTGACCCGCAGCCTCGGCGTGGCGCACCGCGCGCCGTCGTCGCTGGACGGCGCGACGCGGATCGTGCTCGCCACGCTGGAACGCTTCAGGCAGCGCTGAGCGCCGCCCTCCCTTCTGCTCAGTCCTTCCAGTCCACCCAGCCGCCCCAGGCGCTCAGCAGCACCAGGCCGCCGAAGGCGATGCGGTACCAGGCGAACACGGTGAAGTCGTGCGTCGACACGTAGCGGATCAGCCAGCGGATGCAGACCAGCGCGCTGAGGAAGGCGAACACCACACCGACCGCGAACACCGGCAGGTCGCCCCAGCTCAGCAGGTCACGCTGCTTGATCAGCGAATAGGCGCCGGCGCCCATCAGCGTCGGGATGCCGAGGAAGAAGCTGAACTCGGTGGCCGCCTTGCGCGAAAAGCCGAACAGCATCGCACCGATGATGGTGGCGCCCGAGCGGCTGGTGCCCGGGATCAGCGCCGCGCACTGCACCAGGCCGACCTTCAGGGCGTCGAGGGCGCTCATGTCGTCGATCGTCTCGACGCGCGCCACGCGCCCGCCCTCGAGATCGCGATCACCGAACAGCGCCCGGTGGCGGCGCTCGACCCACAGGATGATCAGCCCGCCGACCACGAAGGCCGTCGCCACCGGCACCGGATGGAACAGGTGCTCCTTGATCAGCCCGCCCAGCGCGAGGCCGGAGATGACCGCCGGCACGAAGGCGATCAGCAGGTTGCGCACGAAGCGCTGCGCCACCGCCTCGTGCGTGATGCCGGCCACCGTGGCCCGCAGGCGCACCCGGTACTCCCAGATCACGGCGAACATGGCGCCGGTCTGGATCGCGATGTCGAACACCTTCACGATCTCGCCGGTGAAGTTGAGCAGCGACGCGGTCAGGATCAGGTGCCCGGTGCTCGAGATCGGCAGGAACTCGGTGAGTCCCTCGACGATGCCCATGATCGCGGCCTTGACGAGCAGCAGGATGTCCAAGAAAACGTCTCCGGTGCGGCAAAGCGATCGATGTTAGCTGCCGACCCTGACCGCGCCGCGCCGCCGGGCCACGGCGAGCCCCATGATCGCGGGGATGCGTGAAGGCTTCACCGATCTTTACCGGATCGCCACCGGCGAGGCACCGTCGCGACGGCGCTCAGCGGCATCCTCGGCACTGCGGTCGGGATCTGCCGTGCCTGGTTTGACCCCCTTGCGGGCCGGCGCTACATTAATGACCGATCAGTCAGTAAATCCATGTCACGAACTGCCGACTCCCTCCCCTCCACCCGCCAGCGGCGCAAGGAAGCGCGCCCGCAGGAGTTGCTCGACGCCGCCCTCGATCTGTTCGTCGAGAAGGGCTTCGCGGCGACGCGCTCGGAGGAGGTGGCGGCGCGCGCCGGCGTCTCCAAGGGCACCCTCTACCTCTACTACCCCAGCAAGGAAGAACTGCTGAAGGCGGTGATCCGCGAGAACATCTCGCAGGAGATCGCCGAGGGCGAGGACATCGTGCGCGGCTTCGACGGGCCGACGGCCGAGCTGCTGGCCCACCTGATGGCCGAGTGGTGGCGCCGCATCGGCGAGACCCGCGCCTCGGGCATCTGCAAGCTGATCATTTCGGAAGTTCGCAACTTCCCCGACATCGCGCAGTTCTACCTCGACGAAGTGGTGCTGCCGGCCGAACGCATGATCGGCGGGGTGGTGCAGCGTGGCATCGACCGCGGCGAGTTCCGCCCGGTGGCGGTCGACGACGTGGTGCATGCCCTGATGGCGCCGATGCTGTTCCTGATGCTGCACAAGCATTCGATGGGCGCCTGCCCGAATCTGGATCGCCGCCTCGACGCGCCGCGCGTGGTCGCAATGCAGGTCGACTTGGTGCTCAACGGCCTCGTGCCGCGCACTGCGCCACGCGGCGGCCCGCGGAAGCGAAGGCATGAAGCGCCGGGCGGCGTGGTGGACCGGCGCCGCCGTCGTGCTGCTGCTGGTCGCGCGGCGCTGG
>NZ_AZND01000113.1:0-11347 GCF_000576205.1 Methylibium sp. T29
CGGACCACACCGCCCAGTCCGGCGTGGCGAGCCACTGCAGGCCGGCGTTCAGCTGCGCCACCGTCCAGGCGGCCGGCCCCCACAGCGGCGGCAGCAGCACGCCCAACAGCGCCAGCGGCGTGACGCCGAGCGTGATGATCGGAATGGCGACCAGATTGGCGGCGAAGCCGACCAGCGACAACTGCTGGAAGAACACCAGCGTCAAGGGCGCAAGACCCAGCGTCGCGATGGCCTGCGTGCGCAGGCCGCCCGACAGCAGCCGAACCAGCCACTCCGCAACGCCCTGCCAGCGCAGCCGCGTCGGTGCGGTCGCCAGCCCGGTGGTCGCCGCGACGAGCCCACGCGCCTCGCCCGAGGCCAGCAGCAGGCCCACGGCCGCGAAGGACAGCCAGTAGCCCGGCTGCAGCAGGGCCCAGGGATCGATCGCGGTCACGACCACCATGGCGGCCGTCCAGACCAGCGGCCAGCTCCAGCGCAATCCGGCTGCTCCCAGGACGACGACGCTGGCCAGCATCAGCACCGTGCGCTGCGCCGGCACGCCCCAGCCGGCGAACACCGCATAGGCGCAGGCCGCCGTCAGGCCACCCCAGCGCGCGGCGAGCGGTGTCGGGCACATCCCCATCGCACGGCGGCTGCGCCGCCACAGTGCGCCGACGCCCAAGCCCGCGAGCCACGCGAACATCGTGACATGCAGGCCGCTGATGGACATGAGGTGTGCGACGCCGGTCTGGCGATAGAGCGCCCAGTCGTCGCGCTCGATCGCAGCCTGGTCGCCCACCGCCAGCGCGGCCAGCACGCCGGCTGAGGAGGCATCGGCCACACGCGCCGTGATCGCGTCGCGCACCGATTGCCGCAGGCGATCGACGACGTGGCCCTCGCCGTCTCCGAGCAGGCGGTTGGGCGTGTCGCGCACCGCACGCACCGAGCCGGTCGCGCGCACGCCCTGCTCGAAGAGATACAGCTCGTAGTCGAAACCGTGCGGATTCGACAGGCCATGCGGGCGCTTCAGGCGCAGCATCAGCTGCCAGCGCTGGCCGGCGCGCAGCGCGGGCAATTCGGGGCCGTCGGGTGTGGCGTACCAGCCGAGCGACAGGCGGGACGGCAGCTCGATCACGCGGTCGCCGATGCGCGCAGAGCGAGGCTCGAAGTGGAAGCGCCAGGCCTCGGCCGAGCGCTGCGGCAGCCCGGCGATCACGCCGATCACGGCGAGATCGCGCCCCTCGAGTTCGGCCGGCAGTTGCTCGGCCAGACGCCAGCCGGCGCGCAGGCCTGTCGCACCGAAGCTCACCGCGGTCAGGACGGCCAGCGTCAGCGCGTGGACGCTTCCTCGCAGTGGACCGCGACGATCGAGGCCGAACAGGAGCATCGACACCGCGAGGCCCAACACCGAGAGTGCGGCGTAGTGGACCGGCAGCCACAGCTGGGCCTGCTGCAGCTGCAGGGACGATCCCAGCACCACGCCGGCACCGGCAGCCAGCAGGCGCAGGCCCGGCAGCGATGGAGACGAGGGCATCGGCCGAGTGTAGGAAGCCGATGCGCCGATCGGCAGGCCCTCCACGACTGGGGTGACGGCCCGCGCGGTAGGATCGTCGCCCGCGAAAAGGAGCCTCCCTCATGTCGATCCAGCAACGCCTCAAAGACCTCGGCATCGTGCTGCCGCCGGTCGCCGTGCCGGCCGCCGCCTACGTGCCCTTCGTGCGCAGCGGCAACCTGGTGTTCCTGTCCGGCCACATCGCCAAGCGCGACGGCAAGCCGCACGCCGGGCAACTCGGCACCGACATGAACACCGACACCGGCAAGGCCGCCGCGAGGGCCGTCGCGATCGACCTGTTGGGCACGCTGAACGCCGCGGTCGGCGGCGACCTGGAGCGCGTGCTGCGCATCGTCAAGCTCATGAGCCTGGTGAACAGCTCGCCCACCTACACCGAGCACCATCTGGTGACCAATGGCGCCTCCGAGCTGATCGGCGAGGTGTTCGGTGCCGACCGCGGCGCCCACGCCCGCAGCGCCTTCGGCGTGGCGCAACTGCCGTTGGGCGCCTGCGTCGAGATCGAACTGATCGCCGAGGTGGCTGCGTGAGCGTTGCGACCGCGCGCCTGCACCACGCCAGCGTGTTCCACCGGCTGCCGCGCGGCGTGCTCGCGCTGGTGGCGCTGGCCTGCATCACCGCGGTCGGCAGCGCGCTGGTCGCGCAGCACGTGTTCGGCATGCTGCCCTGCCCCTGGTGCATCTTCCAGCGTGTGCTCTACCTGGCGATCGCCGTGGTCGCACTGATCGGCTGGGCCGCACCGGTGTGTGCGGTGACGGTGGTGACGAGCGGACTGGTCCTCGCGCTGTCGGTCGGTGGCATCGCATCGGCCGTGTTCCAGCACCAGGTCGCGGCCAAGGACAGCAGCTGCGCCTTCACGCTCGCGGATCGCTTCCTGAGCGCGACCGGCCTCGAGACCGCCGTGCCCTGGCTGTTCCAGGTGACGGCCACCTGCGCCGAGGCAGCATCCGCCCGGTTGCTGGGCCAGCCCTTCGAGGTGTGGAGCGGCCTGTTGTTCGCGCTGATCGGGCTCACGGCGGCATTGCTGCTGTGGCACCGCAGGCTGCGCGCCTGATCCCGGTCAAGACCCGGTCACGCGCGGGGACTATGCTGGTCGCCGAGGCGCAGTGCTGCGCCGTAGGAGATCGGCCATGACCCCCTGGCATCGCTTCTGGTTTCCCGACGGCGACAGCGTGCCGTCGCCCACGCGCGACGCCGCGCTGTGGACACCTCAGGCGCTCGCCGAGTCACAGCGCGTGCTGTGGCAGCAGGCCGCCGAGGCGACCGAGGCCTGGTGGCGCTACTGGCGCCTCGCTTGGCCCGCCCTGCCGGGGTCGTGCCCGCGCGGCCCGTCGTGCCGCCGAGCCCGCTCTCCGCGATGCCGATGCGAGTGGCATCGACCTCCGCAACGCCGCAGGGCCGCAGCGTGGCGCGCAAGCGCCCCGCGACGCCGACCCCCACCCCGGCCAGACCGCGTCGGGCCGCACGCGGCAAGTGATCGGCGCCGGCAGCCGCCGGCAACCGCTCAGGCGCGCAGCAGCCAGGTCGGTTTGAAGCCGATGTCGGCCGGCTTGCCCTTGCGCGCCCGCGCACCCTTGTAGACGGCCACCGCCGCCGCGCCGAGCGTCTCGTCCTTGGCCTTGCCGCCACGGCCGCTGCCCAGCACACGCAGGGTCTTGTCGAAGGCAGCGACGCTCACCAAAGCGTCCTTGGCCTCCAGGTCCATCAGCGTCAGGCCGCGGCCGCCCTTGGGCTGCAGCTTCAGATCATCGAGCGCGAACACCAGCAGGCGACCGCCGAGGCTGAGGCAGGCGATCTGCCCCGCGGCATCGGCACGGCTGGGCGGCAACGGCTTCTCGCCCTCGGCCAGCGTGAGGAAGCCCTTGCCGCCGCGCTGGCGCGACTGCAGGTCGCCGGCCTTCGCCAGCAGGCCGTAGCCGCCGGTGTTGGCGAGCAGCAGCGTCGCGTCGGCCGGGCCGGCGAAGTAGTGCTGGGGCTGGGTGCCCGATTCGAGCTCGATCATCGACGTGATCGGCTGCCCGTCGCCACGCGCGCCGGGCAGGCCGCTGACGGCGACCGAGTACACGCGCCCGTTCGATCCGAACACCAGCAAGGTGTCGACGGTGCGGCACTCGAAGGTGCCGTAGAGCGTGTCGCCGGCCTTGAAGGCAAAGGCCGCGGCGTCGTGGCCATGGCCCTGGCGCGCGCGCACCCAGCCCTTGCTGCTGATGACCACCGTGACCGGCTCGTCGACCACCTTGACCTCGGCGACCGCCTTCTTCTCGGCCTGGATCAGCGTGCGGCGTTCGTCGCCGTGCGTCTTGGCATCGGCCTCGATCTCCTTCACGACCGTGCGCTTCAGCGCGGCCGGGCTGTTGAGAATCTCCTCGAGCCGGCCCTGCTCCTCGCGCAGGCTCTTCAGCTCCTGCTCGATCTTGATGGCCTCCAGCCGCGCCAATTGGCGCAGCCGGATCTCGAGGATGTCCTCGGCCTGCCGGTCGCTGAGCCGGAAGCGCTCGATCAGCGCCGGCTTGGGCTCATCGGCATTGCGGATGATGCGGATCACCTCGTCGATGTTCAGCAACACCAGCTGCCGGCCTTCGAGGATGTGGATGCGGTCCAGCACCTTGCCGAGGCGGTGGCGGGTACGGCGCTGCACCGTCTCGAGCCGGAAACCGATCCACTCGGTCAGCATCTGGCGCATCGACTTCTGCGTCGGCCGGCCGTCGGCCCCCACCATCGTCAGGTTGATCGACGCCGAGGTCTCCAGGCTGGTGTGCGCCAGCAGCACGTTGATCAGCTCCTGCTGCTCGACGGTGCGGCTCTTGGGCTCGAACACCAGACGCACCGCGGCTTCCTTGCCGGATTCGTCGCGCACCGCGTCCAGCACCGCGAGCACGGTGGTCTTGAGCTGGGTCTGCTCGGCGCTCAGTGCCTTCTTGCCGGCCTTGACCTTGGGGTTGGTCAGCTCCTCGATCTCCTCCAGCACCTTCTGCGCGCTGGTGCCGGGCGCAGTTCGGTGACCACGAGGTTCCATTGACCGCGCGCCAGGTCCTCGATCTTCCATTTCGCCCGCACCTTCAGCGAACCGCGGCCGCTGCGATAGGCGTCGCGGATGTCGGCCTCGGCGCTGATGATCTGGCCGCCGCCCGGGTAGTCGGGGCCGGGCAGCAAGGCGAACAGCTCGTCGTCGGACAGCTTTTCCTGCTTGATCAGCGCCACCGCGGCGGCGGCCACCTCGCGCAGGTTGTGGCTGGGGATCTCGGTCGCCAGGCCCACCGCGATGCCGCTCGCGCCGTTCAGCAGCACGAAGGGCAGGCGCGCGGGCAACTGCTTCGGCTCCTGCGTGGAGCCGTCGTAGTTGGGGATGAAGTCGACCGTGCCCTCGTCGATCTCGTCGAGCAGCAGCCGCGTGATCGGCGCGAGACGCGCTTCGGTGTAGCGCATCGCCGCCGCGCCGTCACCGTCGCGCGAGCCGAAGTTGCCCTGGCCGTCGATCAGCGGATAGCGCTGCGAGAAGTCCTGCGCCATGCGCACCAGCGCGTCGTAGGCCGCGGTGTCGCCGTGCGGGTGGTAGCGGCCCAGCACGTCGCCGACCACGCGCGCGCTCTTCATCGCCTTGGGGCCGCCGGCGGTGGTGAAGGCCAGGCCCAGCCGCTCCATCGCGTACAGGATGCGACGTTGCACCGGCTTCTGGCCGTCGCACACGTCGGGCAGCGCGCGGCCCTTGACGACGCTCAGCGCGTACTCGAGGTAGGCCCGCTCGGCATAGTGGGCGAGCGTGATCGCATCGCCGTTGTCGCCGCCGGCAGCATTCAGTTCCAGTTGATTCATCTCGTTCTCGATCGTGAGCCGTCGTCAGACCCGCAGGGTGCGACCCCTCACACATCCACCTCGACCGCATCGCCGTGCAGTTCCATCAGCTCGCGCCGCGACGCGGCCTCGCCCTTGCCCATCAGCTTGTTGAACGAGCCCTCGGTCTGGCCGAAGTCCAGCAGGCCCCAGCTCACTGGGAGCAGGCGGCGCGTGTCGGGGTTGAGCGTGGTGTCCCACAGCTGCTCGGCATTCATCTCGCCCAGGCCCTTGAAGCGGCTGATGGTCCAGCTGGTTTCGCGGGCACCTTCCTTGCGCAGCTTGTCGAGGATGGCGGTGAGCTCGCCCTCGTCCAGCGCATAGAGCTTCGCCGCCGGCTTCTTGCCGCGCGCCGGCGCGTCCACACGGAACAGCGGCGGCTTGGCGATGCAGATGTGGCCGCGCTCGATCAGTTTCGGGAAGTGCCGGAAGAACAGCGTCAGCAGCAGCACCTGGATGTGCGAGCCGTCGACGTCGGCGTCGCTCAGGATGCAGATCTTGCCGTAGCGCAGGCCCGAGAGGTCGGGCTCGTCGGCGGCGCCGTGAGGATCGACGCCGATCGCCACCGAGATGTCGTGGATCTCGTTGTTGGCGAACAGACGATCGCGCTCGACCTCCCAGGAATTGAGCA
The DNA here is from genome assembly GCF_000576205.1 of Methylibium sp. T29. NCBI lineage: Bacteria > Pseudomonadati > Pseudomonadota > Betaproteobacteria > Burkholderiales > Sphaerotilaceae > Methylibium > Methylibium sp. T29. The sequence continues at coordinate 6,012 of NZ_AZND01000113.1, forward strand.
CCTTGCCGCGCAGCGGCAGGATGGCCTGGGTCTCCTTGTCGCGGCCCATCTTGGCGCTGCCTCCAGCCGAGTCGCCTTCGACGAGGAAGAGTTCGTTGAGCGCGAGGTCGCGGCTCTCGCAGTCGGTCAGCTTGCCAGGCAGCACCGCCACGCCGGAGCCCTTGCGCTTCTCGACCTTCTGCCCGGCGCGCTGGCGCGCCTGGGCCTGGCGGATCACCAGCTCGGCCAGCTTGCGGCCATGCTCGACGTGCTGGCTCAGCCACAGCTCGAAGGCCGGCTTCACGTAGGTGGACACCAGCCGCAGCGCATCGCGCGAGTTGAGTCGCTCCTTGGTCTGGCCCTGGAACTGCGGGTCGAGCACCTTGGCGCTCAGCACGAAGCTGGCGCGCGAGAACACGTCGTCGGGCATCAGCTTCACGCCCTTCGGGCAAAGCGCGTGCAGCTCGATGAAGCCCTTGACGGCCTGGAACAGGCCATCCTTCAGGCCCGACTCATGCGTACCGCCGGCCACCGTGGGGATCAGGTTCACGTAGCTTTCGCGCACCGCCTGACCGTCCTCGGTGAAGGCCACGCACCAGGCCGCCCCCTCGCCCTCGGCGAAATTCTCGGTCTCGCCCTCCTCGGCATAGTGCGCGCCCTCGAACAGGGGAATCACCGGGTCCGCCTGCAGCGTCTGCATCAGGTAGTCGCGCAGCCCGCCTTCGTAGCGCCAGGTCTGCACCTCGCCGCTCTTCTCGTGCGTGAGCGTCACGCTCACGCCCGGCATCAGCACCGCCTTGCTGCGCAGCAGGTGCACCAGTTCGTTCCTCGGCAGCTCGGCGCTCTCGAAGTACTTCGGGTCTGGCCAGACCCGCACGCTGGTGCCCTGCCGGCGGTCTGCGGCACCGGCCTTGCGCGAGGCGACCGGCTCGATCACGTCGCCGCCGGAGAAGGCCAGTGCCGCGACCTTGCCCTCACGGAACACCTCGACCTGCAGTCGCGTCGACAGCGCATTGGTCACGCTGACGCCCACACCGTGCAGGCCGCCGGAGAAGCTGTAGGCACCGCCCGCGCCCTTGTCGAACTTGCCGCCAGCGTGCAGCCGCGTGAACACGATCTCGACCACCGGCACCTGCTCCTCGGGGTGCAGGCCGAAGGGGATGCCGCGGCCGTCGTCGTCGACGCTGACCGAGCCGTCGGCATGCAGCGTCACCGCGATGCGCTGGCCGTGCCCGGCGAGCGCCTCGTCGGCGGCGTTGTCGATCACTTCCTGCACGATGTGCAGCGGGTTGTCGGTGCGGGTGTACATGCCCGGCCGCTGCTTCACCGGCTCCAGACCCTTGAGCACGCGGATGGACGATTCGCCGTAACGGCCCGGCGAAGAAGATTTGGTTGCCATGGGCGAAGATTCTAGGGAGCCGCCGCGCGTGCACCGGCGCGCGGGCTTACCACACTGCCCCCACCCGCTCCGCCGCCTGCGCAGGGCATCTCCACGGCAGACGGCCGACGCCGGTGACCAACGCCGGAACGTGAAAATCGTGACAATCGGTCGATGACCTCGCCGACCCGCGCTACGCACACGCTTTCGATGACCCAGGTGCTGCTGTGCGGCGCCGCCATCGTCACGCTGTCGATGGGCATCCGCCACGGCTTCGGGCTGTGGCTGCAGCCGATCACGATGGACCGCGGCTGGTCCCGGGAGACCTTCGGCCTCGCGCTGGCGATCCAGAACCTGAGCTGGGGCCTGGTCGGTCCGTTCGCCGGCATGCTGGCCGACCGCTACGGCGCCTTCAAGGTGCTGGTGGCCGGTTCCGTGCTCTACGCCGGCGGGCTGGTGCTGATGGCGCTGGCCACGTCAGGTCTGGCCTTTCACGGCAGTGCCGGGCTGATGATCGGCATGGCCCAGGCCGGCTGCACCTACGCCATCGTCTATGGCGTGATCGGTCGCAACGTCGCCCCCGAGAAGCGCTCGTGGGCGATGGGCATCACGGCTGCGGCCGGCTCGTTCGGCCAGTTCCTGATGGTGCCGGTGGAAAGCGGCCTGATCTCGGCCTTCGGCTGGCAGGAAGCCTGATCCTGCTGGGTTGCGCGGCACTGGCCATCGTGCCGCTGGCCTTCGGCTTGAAGGAGCCGAAACTCGCCCCACCCGCCGGCAGGCAGCAGAGCATCGGCGAGGCCGTTCGCGAGGCCTTCGGCTACCGCAGCTTCCAGCTGCTGATGGCGGGCTACTTCGTCTGCGGCTTCCAGGTGGTCTTCATCGGCGTGCACATGCCGAGCTACCTGAAGGACCACGGCCTGTCGCCGCAGGTGGCGACGACGGCGCTGGCGCTGATCGGCCTGTTCAATGTGTTCGGCACCTACGCGGCCGGCGTGCTGGGCCAGCGGCTGGCCAAGCGCCACATCCTGGCGAGCATCTACGCGTTGCGCTCGGTGGCCATCATCGCCTTTCTGCTGCTGCCGTTGACGCCCGCCTCGGTCTACGCGTTCTCGATCGCGATGGGGCTGCTGTGGCTGTCGACGGTGCCGACCACCAATGCCGTGGTCGCGCAGATCTTCGGCGTCAAGCACTTCTCGATGCTGGGCGGCTTCGTCTTCCTGGCCCACCAGATCGGCAGCTTCCTCGGTGTGTGGCTGGGCGGCAAGCTCTACGACGCGACCGGCAGCTACGACGTGGTGTGGTGGATCGCGGTCGCGCTCGGCGTGTTCGCCGCGCTGATCAACCTGCCGGTGCGGGAGACCGCGATCGTGCGCGGCGGCGTCCCGGCGCCGGCATGACACACGGGGCCCCACGGCGATGAGAGCCTTCTCCTGCAGCAAGCGACTCCTGATCTGGGCCGTGTCCGCTGCCGCCCTGGGTGCGGTGTTCCTGGCCTACCTGCAGCCCGACCTGATGGTCGACCTGGCCAACCGCGTATGGAGCTGCTTCTAGCATGGGCTTGACCGCGCGGCACGGTGGGCTGGCGGTGTCGCCCTGGGTGGAACGCTGGACGCGCACGCTCCCGGCCGGCCAGCGCGTGCTCGACCTGGCCTGCGGTTCCGGCCGACACCTGCGCTGGCTCACGGTCCAAGGGCAGCGCCTCACCGGCGTGGACCGCGACGCGGCGGCCCTCGCGGATCTGGCATCCGCCTGCCCGCAGGCCGAGCTGATCACCGCCGACATCGAGTCCGGTCCGTGGCCGCTGGACGGCCGCAGCTTCGACGTGGTGATCGTCACCCATTACCTGTGGCGACCGCTGCTGCCCACGATCCTCGCCTGCGTGGCCGCCAACGGCCGCCTGATCTACGAAACCTTCGCGATCGGCAACCAGACCGTCGGCAAGCCGTCGAACCCCGACTTCCTGCTGCGCCCGGGCGAGCTGCTCGACGCGGTGCGCGGCGCCGGTGCCGGCTGGCGCGTGCTGGGCTACGAGGACGGCACGCTGGAGTCACCGCTGCGCTTCGTGCAGCGCATCGCCGCCGTGCGGGAGGCCGAGCCCGGCGCGTCGGCCTCGGACCAGCCACCGCGTTATCCCTTGTAGCCACCGCGTCAGCCTCGTTGCCGCGGCTGGCTAAAATCCCGGGATTCAGAGGACTCCCCATGAAACCCATCGTTGGCAGCATCGTCGCGCTCGTCACGCCGATGCACGAGGACGGTAGCGTCGACTACCCCTCTCTGCGTCGCCTGATCGACTGGCACATTGCCGAAGGCACCGACTGCATCGGCGTGGTCGGCACCACCGGCGAATCGCCGACGGTCGCGCCCGAAGAGCACTGCGAGATCATCCGCGTGGCGGTCGAGCATGTCGCCGGACGCGTGCCGGTGATGGCCGGAGCCGGCGCGAACTCCACGCGCGAAGCCATCGAGCTCAGCCGCTACGCCAAGCAGGTCGGCGCCGACTGCACGCTGCAGGTCGTGCCCTACTACAACAAGCCCACGCAGGAAGGCCAGTACCAGCACTTCCGCAGCATCGCCGAAGCGGTGGACATTCCGGTGGTGCTCTACAACGTGCCCGGCCGTACCGTGGCCGATATGCTGCCCGAGACAGTGCTGCGTCTGGCCCAGGTGCCCGGCATCGTCGGCCTGAAGGAAGCCACCGGCAACATCGAGCGCGCATGCTGGCTGATCAAGCAGGCACCGAAGGGCTTCTCCATCTACTCCGGCGACGACCCGACCGCGGTGGCGCTGATGCTGCTGGGTGGCCATGGCAACGTCAGCGTGACGGCCAACGTTGCGCCGCGTGCGATGCACGAGCTGTGCGTCGCGGCGATGGCCGGTAACGCGAAGCGCGCCGCCGAGATCCACCTGGCGCTGTTGCCGCTGCACAAGCAGTTGTTCTGCGAACCCAATCCGATTCCGGTGAAGTGGGCGCTGCAGCGCATGGGCCGCTGCGGCGGCGCACTGCGCCTGCCGCTGACGCCGCTGAGTGCAGCGCTGCAGCCGGTGGTCGAGCAGTCGCTGCGCGATGCCGGCCTGCTGTGACGCTTCGCCCCCCGGAACGGTACCGCTGCTTCACCCACGACGCCTTGCGCTCCCCTGCCCCGCCGCACCGGCGGCCTGCCCAGCCCGATCCCCGGAGAAGCTCCCGTGAGTTTTCAAAGTCGATTCAACGTTCCTGCCCGCCTGCTGCTGATCGCGGTGGCGTCCGGCCTGTCGGCCTGCACGATCAACAATGCGCTGGAAGGCGACAAGGTCGACTACAAGACCAAGGGAGCGAAATCGGTCTCGCTCGAGATCCCGCCCGACCTCACCCAGCTCTCCCCCGACCAGCGCTACCAGACGGCCAGCGGCACGATCAGCGCTTCGACGCTGCAGACGCCTTCGCCCAACAGTTCGGCGCCCACCGCCGCCGGCACGGCCGCGAGCGTCGCGCCCAGCGTGGTCGGCGATGTCCGCCTCGAGCGCGCCGGCAGCCAGCGCTGGCTGGCCACTCGCCAGACACCCGAGCAGCTGTGGCCTCAACTGCAGGCCTTCTGGCAGGAGCGCGGCTTCCAGCTCGATCTCGAGCAGCGCGACACCGGGCTGATGGAAACCAACTGGGCCGAGAACCGCGCCAAGCTGCCGCAGGACATCATCCGCGGCACGATCGGCAAGGTGTTCGATTCGGTCTACGACACCGGCGAGCGGGACCGCTTCCGCACCCGTCTGGAGCGCACGCCCGAGGGTGGCACCGAGATCTACATCAGCCACCGCGGCATGGTCGAGGTCTACACCAGCGAGCGCAAGGACTCCACGGTATGGCAGCCCCGCCCGGCCGACCCCGATCTCGAGGCGGTGATGCTGTCGCGCCTGATGCTCAAGCTCGGCGCCAAGGAAGAGCAGGCCAAGGCCGCGGAAGCCGCTGCGGCGGCCGCCTCGGCCGCCCCCGGTGCCGCCCGCC
>NZ_AZND01000114.1:0-11303 GCF_000576205.1 Methylibium sp. T29
CCGGACCCGAGGCCGCGGGCGCCACCGTGACACCGGCGCCGGAGGCGGCTGGCGCCGGCTTCTTGCCATGCAGCGGCGTGTTGGGATCCCAGTTGCGGTTGCGTTCGGCCTCGGCCGCGTCCTGCTCCGCGGTGCGCTGCGGGACCTTGTTGATGAACGGGATCGGCACCTTGGTGACGTACAGCGCAACGCCCAGCGCCAGCGCCAGGCCGATCAGCAGGCCGGCGATCAGGCCGACGATGAAGCCACCGTGCTGCGACGAGCGACGAGAGAAGGGGAAGAAGGGCATGGCAGCTCCGGTCACATCCTGTCGGGGGCGCTGACGCCGAGCACCGCCAGGCCGTTGCGCAGTACCTGCGCGGTGGCGGCGAGCAGCGCCAGCCGCGCGCGGCTCAGCGCCGGGTCGTCGGTGAGAAAGCGCTCGGCCGCGTAATAGCTGTGGAAGGCGCCCGCCAGGTCGCGCAGGTAGAACGCCACGTCGTGCGGCGCCAGGCTCTCGGCGGCGCCGCTCAGCATCACCGGGTAGGCGGCCAGCTTGAGCATCAGTGCGGCCTCGGTGGGGGCCACCAGCCGCGCGAGATCGGCCTGGGCCAGCGTGGCCGGGTCGCCGGCCTGCTGCTCGCGCCACTGCACGATGACCGAGCAGATGCGCGCATGCGCGTACTGCACGTAGTAGACCGGGTTCTCGTCGTTCTTCTTCAGCGCCAGGTCGACGTCGAACACGAACTCGGTGTCGGCCTTGCGGCTGATCAGGAAGAAGCGCACCGCGTCCTTGCCGGTCCAGTCGATCAGGTCCCGCAGCGTCACGTAGCTGCCGGCGCGCTTGGAGATCTTGACCTCCTCGCCGCCGCGCATCACGGTGACCATCTTGTGCAGCACGTAGTCGGGGTAGCCCGCGGGAATGCCCACGTCGGCGGCCTGCAGCCCGGCGCGCACCCGCGCGATGGTGCCGTGGTGGTCGCTGCCCTGGATGTTGATGACCTTGTGGTAGCCGCGCTCCCACTTGTTGACGTGGTAGGCCACGTCGGGCACGAAGTAGGTGTAGCTGCCGTCGGACTTCTTCATGACGCGATCCTTGTCGTCGCCATAGTCCGTGGTGCGCAGCCACAGTGCGCCGCCGTCCTCGAAGGTCTTGCCGGCCGCGACCAGCTTGCCCACCGTGGCCTCGACGCGGCCGGTGGCGTAGAGGCTGGATTCGAGGAAGTAGTGGTCGAACCGGACGCCGAAGGCCTGCAGGTCGAGATCCTGCTCGTGGCGCAGGTAGGCCACGGCGAACTGGCGGATGCCGTCCAGGTCGGCGGGGTCGCCGGAGGCGGTGAACTCGCGGTCGTCGGCCTTGACGGTCTTGCGGGCCAGGAAGTCGGCGGCGATGTCGGCGATGTAGTCGCCGTTGTAGGCGCTCTCCGGCCAGCCCGCGTCACCCGGCTTCAGGCCCTGGAGGCGGGCCTGGGTCGACGCGGCGAGCGTGCCGATCTGCACGCCGGCGTCGTTGTAATAGAACTCGCGCGTGACCTGCCAGCCTGCGTCTCGAACAGTTTGCAGATCGCATCGCCGAGCGCCGCCTGGCGGCCATGGCCCACGTGCAGCGGGCCGGTAGGGTTGGCGGAGACGAACTCGACCAGCGCCCGCTCGCTCGTGGCCGGCTGGCGGCCGAAATCGGTGCCGCTCGCCAGCACCTCGGCGACGATCTGCTGCTTGGTGCTGTCCTTGAGCCGCAGGTTGATGAAGCCGGGGCCGGCGATCTCGAGCGCCGCGACCCAGCGCTGCACCGCTTCACGGCGCTGCAGTGCGTCGATCAGGGCCTGGGCCAACTCGCGCGGATTGCGCTTGAGCGGCTTGGCGAGCTGCATCGCCGAGGTGATGGCGAGGTCGCCGTGGGCGGCCTGTTTCGGACTCTCGAAGGCGGCAATCGGGGGCTGCTCGGGCGCCAGTTCGGCGAGTGCATCGCCGAGGGCCGCCAGGAGCTCTTGCTGGGCACGGATCATCGCCGGATTCTAGGGGCGGGGTCGGTACGCGATCGATGGGCAGTCCTTCACGGCGGGCGGGCCGGCGAGCGTGGCATCCCCGTCCCTGACATCAGGGCGGTGGAAAGATGCGGCCACACTTGCCTCCGCCATGAGTCCATCCCCCGCTTCCTCCGACGCCCTGCCCGAACGCATCGGCAAATACCGTGTGCTGCGCAAACTCGGCGAGGGCGCGACCAGCGAGGTCTTCCTGTGCCGGGACGACTTCAACGAGCGCGACGTCGCCGTCAAGCGCGTGCGCGCCAGTGCGCTGGCCGACGTGAGCGACGGCGCGCTGCACGCGCGCTTCTTCGCGGCCGAGGCGGCGCTGGTCGGGCGGTTGCAGCACCCCAATGTCGTGCAGATCTTCGACGCGGTGCCCGACCCGACCGAGCCCTACGTGGTCATGGAGCACGTGGCGGGCACCACGCTGCGGCCGTTCTGTCGCGCCGACCAGCTGCTGCCGCTGGACCAGGTGGTGGAAATCGGCTTCAAGTGCGCGATGGCGCTGGGCTATGTGTCGCGCCAGGGCCTGATCCACCGCGACGTGAAGCCGGCCAACCTGCTGGCCAGCACGAATGCGAACGGCGACATCGTCGACGTGAAGGTCAGCGATTTCGGCAGCGTGCTCAACCTGCAGGCCGACACGACCCAGGTGTTCCGGGTCGGCTCGCTGGCCTACATGTCGCCCGAGCAGCTCGATGGCGGCACGCTCGACGCCCGTGCCGATGTCTACTCGCTCGGTGCGGTGCTCTACCACCTGATCGCCGGCCGCCCGCCGTTCGACGCGAGCGCGCAGTCGGTGCTGATGGCGCAGATCTACAGCGCCCAGCCCGCCTCGCTGTGCGGCCTGCGCGGCGGGGTCGAACCGGCGCTCGACGCAGTGATCCAGCGTGCGCTCGCCAAGCGCGCCGACGACCGCTACGCGGACTGGGACGAGTTCGCCCAGGCGCTGTCGGCGCTGGTGGCCAACCGCCAGGTGCCGCGCGGCCAGGTCCAGGGCGTGCTCGACTCGGAGCGCTTCACGCTGCTGCGCGCGCTCGAGTTCTTCAGCCAGTTCGGCGACGTCGAGCTGTGGGAGGTGGTGCACCGCTGCGCCTGGCAGCGCTATCCGCTGGGCCACCTGATCTACCGCCGTGGCGAGGAGGGCAACACCTTCCACATCATCGCGGAGGGGGCGGTCGACGTGTACCGCGACAGCCAGCGCGTGGCGCACCTCGGCGCGGGCACCTCGGTCGGCGAGATGGCCTACCTGGCGCCCAACCCCGAGCTGCGCCGCCATAGCACCGACGTGACGGTGGTCGCGCCGGCCACGATGATCTCCTTCACGCCGGACTCGATGGCGCGGCTCAGTCCCGGCTGCCGCCACCTGTTCGACGAGGCCTTCATCCGCGTGCTGGTGCGCCGCCTGCACGTGGCCCACGAGGCGCTGGCGCATCCGCGACGGATCGCCTGACCACGCGCCCAGCCTGACAGCCAGCCATCGGCGTCAACGCCGGTCGCGCGCCGCCGTTCAGGCGCTTGTGGTGTGCACGGGGGCCATGCTTCAATGGCTGCGGCGGTGCCCGCCGCATGCCCCGACCCCAAGCGAAGGAGATCCGATGAAGAAGCTGATCAACGCTGCGGCCCTGTGTGCGGCCGCCTTCGTGCTGCCCGCCCATGCCGCCGATGCGGCGGCGTCCGCGCCGACCGCGCAGCAGACCAAGATGTCCACCTGCAACAAGGACGCCGGCGAGATGAAGGGCGACGAGCGCAAGGCCTTCATGAAGAAGTGCTTGTCCGCCAAGCCCGCCACCCAGCAGGACAAGATGAAGAGCTGCAACAAGGACGCCGGCGAGATGAAGGGTGACGAGCGCAAGGCCTTCATGAAGGAGTGCCTCAGCAAGTAGCCGCCGCTGCGCGACGGCCACCGCCCCGGCTCAGTACACCTCGAGCCGGCGTGCGCCGTCCTGCAGCACGATCTGCCCGAACTCGCTGAGGCCTTCGCCGTGGCCGAACAGGCTCACGCCGATCAGCCACACGCGCGTCACGCGCGCCGGGACCCGGTCGCCGATCGCCCGGCGATAGAGCGCGTGCAGGTTGACCGATTCCTCGACCCAGCGGCCCAGATCGGCGGTGCCTGAGCGCGTGACCACGTGGGTCTCGCGGTCCTTCCAGGCCGGCAGCGGGCAGGCGAAGATCTCGCCCACCGGCAGGCTGTGGCTCCACAGGAAGGTGAGGTCGCGGCCGTCGTCGAACTCCACCGCGATGCTCATGTAATCGTGCGTCGGCACCTGGTTCTCGGGCGCCCGGGCCGGCAGTCGCTCCGCCTTCCAGCGCCAGCGCAGCACGGTGTCGGGCGTCAGGTCGAAGGGAGTGTCCTTCTGCAGGATGCCGACATCGTCGCGGGTGTGCAGCCGGATCGCGCGGGGCGGGTGGCCGGGGCCGGTGGGGTGTTCGACCTCGGTGAAGATCTCGGCCGGGCCGAGTTCCCACAGGTAGTGCCAGTCGTCCGGTGGCGGTGTGGTGCGCCGCCCAGGCGCTGGACTTCGGCCGCGGCCAGGGGCCACCACCGTGGGCAGCGCGGCGAGCCGCTGCAGTTCGGACCCGATGTGCACGCCGGCGCGCCATTGCAGCAGCGCGACGCTGACGCCGCCGCCGGCATCCGGGTTGGCGGCGGCCGGTTCGCCCGCGTAGCGGCCGGTCTCGTCGAGCCAGCGCAGTCCCGGATAGAGCTTGAGCTGCAGCGTACCGGCACGGTCGGCGGTCACAGTGTCGGTCGCGCGCTCACCGCGGAAGATCGGGCCCTGGTCACCGATGCGGCTCCAGACGGCCATCGGGGCGTCGAGCGACAGCGCGTAGGCGCGTGACCACCACACCCGCCCGCTCTTCAACAGCGTGACGCGGTCGCCGGGCAGCAGCGCGAGGCCGGTGTCCAGCCAGGGCCCGACATCGCCGCTCAGGTGCAGCACCTTGAGCCCCACGATCGCCTGCCCGGCCTGGGGTGCGACGGCCTGCCGCACCGCCGTCTCGAAGGCGCCGTGGTCGACCGCGGACGGTGGGGGCGGTGCGGCCGTGGCCGTCGCGACGGCCACGGCCGCGGCGATGCCGGCGGCCCACAGCGCGAGGGCGAGGAGGGAACGTCGTGCCGCCGGGAGCGGGAGTGTCATGAGGCAGTCTCCTGTAGGGATCGTCGCGGCGCCGCGCTGCGGCAGGCCGGCCCGGCGCGATGCCGGGCGACGTCACCTTAGGAGCCAGGGGGCCGGTCGCCGCAGAGCAGATTGCCCGCGGCGGGCCGGGAAGATCGCCCCCGGTGCGATTCAGGGCATCGCGGGCGACCAGTAGGTCGAATCGCCGTAGGTGTGCTTCAGGAAGTCGATCCACAGCCGCACGCGCAGCGGCAGGTGCTTGCGCTGCGGGAACACCGCGTAGATACCGTTCGGCGGCGCCGCGAAGTCGTCGAGCAGCGTGACCAGCGCGCCGCTGGCCACCTCCTGCTCCACCTCCCAGGTGCTGCGCCAGGCGATGCCGTGGCCGGCGAGGCACCAGTCGTGCAGCACCTGGCCGTCGGAGCAGTCGTAGCGGCCGCTCGGCCGCAGGTGCGTCAGTTCGCCGTCGACGCTGAACGCCCAGCCGCGCGCCTGGCTGGCGTTCGAACTCAGCGTGAGGCACTGGTGGCGGCCCAGTTCGCCGGGATGCTGCGGCGTGCCGGCGCGCTGCAGGTAGGCGGGGGCCGCCACGCACAGGCGGCGGTTGTCGGCCAGCCGCAGGCTGACCAGGCTGGAGTCGGGCAGGTCGCCGACCCGCACCGCGCAGTCGTAGCCCTCGTTGACGATGTCCACCACCCGGTCGCTGAGGTTCAGCGACACCGACACGTCGCGGTGCGCCTCGGCGAAGCGCGGCACCAGCGGCGCCACATGGCGCCGGCCGAAGCCGGCCGGCGCGGTGAGGCGCAGGTGGCCGCTCGCCTTCACGCCGCCGGCGCTGACGCTGGCCTCGGCATTGGCCAGGTCGGTCAGCAGGCGCTGGGCGTCCTCCAGGAAGGCGCTGCCTTCGTGCGTGAGCGTGATGCGCCGGGTGGTGCGCACCAGCAGCTTCACCCCCAGGCGCTCTTCCAGTGCATCGATGCGGCGGCCGATCACGGCCGGTGCCACGCCCTCGGCGGCGGCGGCAGCGGTCAGGCTGCCCTTGGTGGCGACGGCGGCGAAGGATTCGATCTGCTTGAGGCGATCCATGGCGAGCAAGTGGGGCGGATTCGGGGCAGATTACTGATGCTCCAGTAAAAGATCAAGCGCAAATCGGTCGCTAAATGCGCACTCAGGTTCGTAATAAAGTGGCCTCTCGATGAAGTCACCCAAGCCGTCCCTGTCCGTCCAAGCCGTGCTGTTCGACGCCTACGGCACGCTGTTCGACGTCTACAGCGTCGGTACGCTGGCCGAGCAGCTGTTTCCCGGCCAGGGCGAGGCGCTGGCGGTGCTGTGGCGTGACAAGCAGATCGAGTACACGCGCCTGGTGTCGATGAGCCAGCGCTACCGGCCGTTCTGGGAGCTCACGCGCGCGGGGCTGCGCTACGCCTGCGCGCGGCTGCAGCTCGACCTGACGCCGGAGCGCGAGACCCAGTTGCTCAACCAGTACCGCCACCTCGGTGCCTTTCCCGAGAACAAGGCGGTGCTGACGGCGCTGAAGGCGCGCGGCGTGACCACGGGCATCCTCAGCAACGGCGACCCCGAGATGCTGGGCATCGCGGTGCGCAGCGCCGGCTACGTGGACGACAAGGGCCAGGGCCTGCTCGACCACGTGCTCAGCGTCGAGAGCGTGCAGCGCTTCAAGACCGACCCGGCCGCCTATGCGCTGGGCCCGCAGGCGCTGGGCATTCCGGCCCGGCAGATCCTGTTCGTTTCCAGCAACGGCTGGGACGCGATCGGCGCGACTTGGTACGGTTACTGCACGCTGTGGGTGAACCGCTTCAAGCTGCCGCTCGAGGCCCTCGACACCGAGCCGACGCGCACCGGCAGCAGCCTGCGCGACGTGCTCGACTTCTTTCCCAAGACCTGAAACTCCCTGTCCCTAGGAGCTGACCATGACGACCCTCCAACTGCCCGCCGGCCTGCAGATCAACGCGGCGATCCTGCCGGGCTTCGAGACCATCCTCACGCCGGCGGCGCTCGAGCTCGTGGCCAAGCTGCACCGCACCTTCGAGCCCCGCCGCCAGGAACTGCTGGCCGCGCGCGTGGCACGCGTGAAGCGGCTCGATGCCGGCGAGCGCCCCGATTTCCTGCCGGAGACGAAGGCGATCCGCGAAGGCGACTGGAAGATCGCGCCGATCCCGAAGGCGCTGGAGTGCCGTCGCGTCGAGATCACCGGGCCGGTCGAGGCCAAGATGGTCATCAACGCCTTCAATTCGGGCGCTGATTCGTACATGACCGACTTCGAGGACAGCAACTCGCCGGTCTGGGCGAACCAGATCCAGGGTCAGATCAACCTGTACAAGGCGATCCGCCGCACGCTGACGCTGGGCCAGGCGGGCAAGACCTACAAGCTCAACGACAAGATCGCGACGCTGCAGGTGCGCCCGCGCGGCTGGCACCTCGACGAGAAGCACGTGCTGGTCGACGGCCAGCGCGTCTCCGGCGGCATCTTCGACTTCGCGCTGTTCCTGTTCCACAACGCCAAGGAGCAGATCGAGCGCGGCGCCGGCCCGTTCTTCTACCTGCCGAAGATGGAGTCGCACCTCGAGGCGCGGCTGTGGAACGACATCTTCATCGCCGCGCAGAAGGAGATCGGCCTGCCGCAGGGCACGATCAAGGCGACGGTGCTGATCGAGACCATCCTCGCCGCGTTCGAGATGGACGAGATCCTGTACGAGCTGCGTGAGCACAGCGCCGGGCTGAATGCCGGCCGCTGGGACTACATCTTCTCGTGCATCAAGAAGTTCAAGAACGACCGCGACTTCTGCCTGGCCGACCGCGCCAAGGTCACGATGACGGCGCCCTTCATGCGCGCCTACGCGCTGCTGCTGCTCAAGACCTGCCACAAGCGCGGCGCGCCCGCGATCGGCGGCATGAGCGCGCTGATCCCGATCAAGAACGACCCCGAGAAGAACGCCATCGCGATGGCCGGGATCATCAAGGACAAGCGCCGCGACGCGAACGACGGCTACGACGGCGGCTGGGTCGCGCACCCGGGCCTGGTCGAGTCGGCGATGAAGGAGTTCGTCGACGTGCTGGGCGACCGCCCGAACCAGATCGAGCGCCAGAAGCCCTACACCCACATCACCGCCGCGCAACTGCTGGAGTTCGCGCCCGAGGCCCCGATCACCGAGGCCGGGCTGCGCATGAACATCAACGTCGGCATCTATTACCTGGCGTCCTGGCTGGCCGGCAACGGCTGCGTGCCGATCTACAACCTGATGGAGGACGCCGCCACCGCCGAGATCTCGCGCTCGCAGGTGTGGCAGTGGATCCGCAGTCCCAAGGGCGTGCTCGCCGACGGCCGCAAGGTCACCGCCGACATGGTGCGCAAGATGGTGGCCGAGGAGCTCAAGGGCATCAAGGACGCCGGCTACGAAGGCCAGACGGTCGACCGCGCGGCCGAGATCTTCGAGCAGATGAGCACCCAGGATGCGTTCGCCGAGTTCCTGACGCTGCCGCTGTACGAAGAGATCTGATCGAGGCCGTGAAGGACGGGCTGCGGGGCAGCCCGTCCCCGCCGTGCACCGCGACGCGGCGCGCCGCGGTGCGCACGGTTCGTGCATGAGTGCGGGTTGACACCGAGTCGACCATGCCCGACGAACCCTGCACGCGCATCCTCATCGTCGGTGCCGGCTTTGCCGGCACCCAACTCGTGCGTTCGTTGCACCGCCGGCTGCCGCCCGGCGTGGAAACGACGTTGCTCTCCGACGAGAGCTACACCACCTTCAATCCGATGCTGCCGGAAGCGGTGGGGGCGTCGGTCTTCCCGGAGCAGGTGGTCGTGCCGGTGCGCGAGATGACGCGCCAGGGCGGCGCCTGCCGCTTCATCATGGGTCGGTGACGCAGGTCGATCTGACCGCGGGACGCCTGGTCTGCCGCACGCTGGCCGGCGAGCGCGAACTCGCCTACGACCACCTGGTGCTCGCGGTCGGCAACCGGGCCCGGCTCGACCTGCTGCCCGGCATGGCCGAGCACGCGCTGCCGCTCAAGACCGTGGGCGACGCGATGCACATCCGCAACACGGTGCTGCGCCGGCTGGCCTGCATCGAGCTGGAGGACGACGCATCGGCGCGCCGCGCGCTCGGGCACTTCGTCGTCGTCGGGGGCGGCTTCTCGGGTGTCGAGGTGGCCGGCGAACTGGTCGACTGCCTCGCGAGCATCCGCCGCTACTACCCGCGCGTGGCGGCCGACGAGTTGCGCGTCACGGTGCTGCAGGGGCTGGACCGGCTGCTGCCCGAGCTGTCGCCCCGGCTCGGCGTCGCCGCGCTGAACTCGCTGCGCGAGCGCGGTGTGGACGTGCGGCTGATGGCCCGGGCGACCTGCATCACGGCCGACGGCGTGCAACTGGGCGACGGGGAATTCATCGAGGGGCGCACCGTGATCGGCACCATCGGCACCGCAGCCAACCCGCTGCTTGCCAGGCTGGGCCTGCCCCTCAGCGGGGGCCGCGTGGTGGTGGCCGGTGACCTGTCGGTACCGGGCTATCCCGGGCTGTGGGCGGTGGGCGACTGCGCCTGCGTGCCCAACGCGCTGGACGGCAGCACCGCACCGCCGACGGCGCAGTTCGCGGTACGCGAGGCGCAGCACCTCGCGCGCAACCTCGGCGCGGTGGTGACCGGGGCACCGACCACGGCCTTCCGCTACCGCTCGCGCGGCATGATGGCCTCGATCGGTCACCTGAAGGGCGTGGCCGAGGTCGCCGGCCTGCCGCTCACCGGCTGGCCGGCCTGGCTGGTGTGGCGCGCCTACTACCTGTCGCAGATGCCGTCCTTCGGTCGACGGCTGCGCATCTTCTTCGAGTGGTTCTGGGGCATGTTCTACCCACCCGACATCACCCACCTGCGCTTCACCCGCAGCGCCGAACTCGGCAGCGACGAGGAGCGGCGGCAACGCGAGGCCAGTGCCACTGCAGTCGCGACGGTGTGATGCAGCATTGCATGCGAGCGCCGCGCCGGGCCGCTGTGTTGCGCTCGTGTCCCCCGCGGTCCGCCCGTGGGGCCGGCCGCGGGGGACACGAACGTAGCCGCTCACCCGGCGGCGTGGTCTGCAGCGCGCGGTACGAGCATGCAATGCGACGCAAGAGCCCGCCGCACATCAGATTTCGTCACGGTGCATCCCGGCGGCTGCATCCGCAGGACTCTCGGCTCCGTAGTACCGGAACCATCGGCCGGTGCATCGCGCCGCGCCTGCCGCGTTCCCCTGAATCCCACCATGCCCACCCACGCCTCGCCCTGCTGGTACGCAGCCCCGGCATGTGCTGACAGAATCCGCCCATGTCCAGCAGTCCCCCCCCGCCGCACGGCCGATCCTTTCGACTACGAGTCGGCGCTCGAAGCCTGCGCCCGTGGCGAACGCTTCGCGCTGCGGGCGCTCTACGAGCGCGAGGCGCGCTGGCTGCTCGGCGTGGCATTGCGCATCGTGCGGGACCGTGACATGGCGCACGACGTGCTGCAGGACGCCTTCCTGCAGGTCTGGCAGCGGGCGTCGAGCTACCAGCGCGCGCTCGGGTCGGCGCGCGGCTGGATCTACACCGTGGTGCGCCATCGCGCGCTCGACGAGGTGCGCCGCGTGCGCCGCGAGACGCCGGTGGGCGACGAACTCGAAGCGCTGGCCGACCAGCATGCCGCGTCGAACGCAGTGCATGAGCTGCCGCATGCCGACGCGGCCTCGCTGTCGCGTTGCATGGAGACGCTGGACGAGCGCAAGCGCGACTGCATCGTCTACGCCTTCGTCGAGGGCTACACCCACGAGCAGATCGCGCAGCAGACCGCCACGCCGGTCGGCACCGTCAAATCGTGGATCCGTCGCGGTCTGCTGTCGCTGAAGGAGTGCCTGTCGTGAGCCTCGACGATCCGCACGAGCGCAGCGCCACCGCCGGCGAGTACGTGCTGGGCACGCTGGGAGCGTCCGAGCGTGCCGAGTTCGAACGTGCGCTGGGTGAGGACGCGGCGCTCCAGGCCGAGGTCTACGCGTGGCAGGACCGCCTTCTCGGTCTCGCGGGCCGCGTCGCGCCGGCCGAGCCGTCGGCCGGCCTGTGGCCGGCCATCGAAGCCCGCTTGCGCTCCGGTCCGGCCACGGCGGCGGAGATTCCGACGCGTGCTGCGGCCCTGCCGGCTGCCAACGACCCGGC
>NZ_AZND01000115.1:0-11242 GCF_000576205.1 Methylibium sp. T29
GCTCGCATTGCCGGTGAGGGTCAGGACCGGGTCTACGGTGGAGAACGAGGTGGTGTAGGCGTCCAGGTCTGCGACGATCTTCTCGAAGGCTGCCGTCAGGCCCGCGACCATGGTGTCGGGACGGCCGGCGGTGTAGTAGTTGTCGGGCCGTGCCTGAGTACCGACGGTCTGGCCGGTCGTGGACCACCACTCCTGCGGCAGCGCCGCGGTGCGGGTGGCCGGGTCGTAGTCGTTCGGCACGGTGAAGCCACCGTACTTTGCCGCGAGGTAAAACTGGTTGTTCGCGACGAAAGGTTGCTCGAGCACGTCGACCCAGTAGGTCTGGACCGTCTGCTTGCCCTCGGTGGCGGCATTGCCTGCCACCGTGGGTCGGATGTCGGTGGTGTTGGCGTAGTAGGCCAGGCCGACGATGCCGGCCGAGTTGTTGCGGCCGCTGTAGTTGTTGACGTTCGGTGCGCCCAGACCTTGCAGCGCGAACGCTCGGTTGGTCATGGTCTCGGCATTCACCGTGGTATCGCCCGTGACCGCCGCTGGTTTGGGATTCGGCTCTTCCGTTGTACCTGTGGAGCCGGGGAGATCCTTGTCGCGGTGGGTGTAGATGTCGCCGATGCCGAGAATGAAGTTGCGCTGGCACGAATAGAGGATGGGGTCGTTCCAGTTGGTGATGACCGGAAAGTCGTCGAGGTAGGCCGTCCGCGTGGCAGCATTGGCGGTACCCATCGCCGTGTACTCCGGAACGTTGCCCTGGTTCTTGTAGTAGCGCAGCGCGGTGTAGAACAGTTCGCTGACGGGGTCGTAGCTCTTGTAGTTGTTGGTGTTGAGCTGACCGAACTTGTTCAGGTAGTTCATCACCCCGCTGTTCGTGATCGACACGCTCGGCGTGAAGCTCGCGTTGGTCTGTGTCGCGTCGGCCGCATCGGGGTTGATCGCAAAGATGCCGGTCGTCGCGTCCCATTCAGCCGCTGCGTTCGTGACGGCCGGCTGGCCCGGGACCGGCTGTGTCGGGCCGACGAACTTCTGCTGAGCGCGCAGCACCGCGCCGTCGCGCAGGAAGTCGCTATGGTTCAGGTAGCCGAAGGCGCTGAAGCGGATACGGTTGGAATATTTCTGAACCAGTCCTTCTGGTTTCCAGTTGCTGCCGTACTGCACGCAATTGGCTTCGCGTGTGCCGGCTGTCGCCGAGGAGTCGCAGACTTTCACCCGCATCACAGCGCGGTAGACGACGCCTGCCACGGGTGGGACAGCCGGGTTGTAGTCGACCACGACACCGCCAAGCGCCGCCGACGACGAGGCGAACAGCATGTTGATGCCCTGGCCTTGAATGCGCGTGTGGAGGTTGGTGAAGGCCAGCGGCGAAGCCTGCGCCACGGTGGCCGCCACCGTGAGGCTTTTGTCCGGTGCCAGGCCCTGATTGGTGTCACGCGACTTTTGGAGGATCGTCGTTGTGGTTGTGTCGATGATCCGGTAGCCGCCGGTCATTGCCCAGCGAAACGGGTCGATCGTCGGTGTCGAGGACCAGTTCAGGTAATTGCCGCTCCATTCGTCGGCGCCGGTGCAGTTGTGCGCGGTGTTGTCGCCGACCGGATAGAAGTGCCGCAGCTGCGTGGCGGTCTCGGTCGCGTAGTACTGGTACTTGTAGCACTTGTTCGGGTCGAAATAGCCGAGATACGTATCGGTCGTCACGTACGCGGTCGTGTGAGCAGAACGAACCGCAGTTGGCCATTCCACTGAAAGTGCCAAGGCCACGTTGCCTGGGACCGTGGTTCCTGCAAACACCGGGACATCTGCCAGAGCCGTGGCGGCATTCGCGCTCAAGGACGAAGTCATCCAGACTGAACTCAAGACCAGAGCTCTTGCAAGCCCAGCCATCCCGAGGCCGGCCTGATCGCCGCAATTCCATCGCATCTGCGTGGAATGGCGGTCTGGGGTTGGGTAGGGCTTCATGGGGGAGACCTCGCGTGAATACCTGAAGTACCGACGGCTCAGACGCCGCAGCAGGAAAACGTGCTCTGGAAGAATGATTGCGTGTCGCGTGGCCCGGTGGCGCGGATCGTCAGGCGATACACCACCATGCCCGGTGGAGGTGGGCGCTTTTCTTCGGACAGGCTTCCGCCCTCCGGCAACCCTTCGCCCGAGTAGACACAGTTCTCCGGCTCTTCTGTGCTGCCGTTGATGGTGCACAACCGGTCGACCGCGAAGCGCAAGCGGATCTGTTGCGCCGGGACCGTGATGTCGCCATGAGTCCAGCCGGTTGCCGCAAACGCAGCGTCGTCCACGAGGACGAGAGGAATGCCCTGCGCATTGCTGGGCAATACCGTGGCGCTGTAGTTCCAGGCCGGCGCATTGGCGCCACGCGCGGCAATGCCGACCAATGCGCCGCCGGTGCGGAACTGAGTGAGGATGACCTCTGCTGCACGTTCGCTTTGCTGGGCCACATCGCGCTTGAAGGCAAGGTTGCCGGCGGTGGTCAGCGTGATGTCGAAGGAGCGCATCAGCGCGGCCGCCGAGATCAGCATCACCACCAGCACGATCAGGCTGATGATCAGAACGGCGCCGCGCTGCCGGCACATGGCGGGCGTCGCGAACGTGGACGAGCGTCGTAGCTTCATGATCAAGGCCGGAGCAGCAGGTTGCGGACAGGAACGGTCACCTCGATGGCGCGGTGGCGCATGCGTCGATCGGCGGTCGCGATCGCGACGTTCTGCGTCAGCGGGGCGCCACCGCTGGTAAGGTCGGTGAACAGGCCCAGCGTGGCCGGTGCCACGTCCTCCCGCTCGATGAGCGAAGAGCGCATCACGAGGCCGATGCGCACCGCAACGATCCGCCGCAGGTTGGTCGCCGAGGCGGGCGAGCCGTTCATCAGCGCCGCGCTATCCCAGATGCTTCCGGCGGTGGGAGCGAACCAGTCGTTGATCACACCATCGTCATCGGTGTCGACCCCATAGACCGCGCGTAGCGTCATCACGCCTTCGGCCAGCGGCAGCGGCGCGTCGTTGCCGTTGAGCAGCAGCATGTCGTAGCTGAACAGCGTGGTGTTGTCGCCGACGCCAAGCAACTGGAACTGCGGTCGATTGGTGGTCGTATTGCCCAGCGGGATTGCATAGGCGTCCGCCGTGGACAAGGTGGCAAACGTCGTCGACGAGGCGTTGTGGAAACTGCCGCCCAGAGGCACTTGCTGACCACAGTTCAACGGTGGGAACACGGCGGTCGGATCGGCGACGCATGCCGGCTTGTCATCATCACCTGCGTCAACTGGCACTCGCCACCACCGGCCAGCATCACCAGGTCGTTCGCGAAGAATCCGATCGTATTGGGTGCACGGAACTCGAGCGCGCTCACCGAACCCGGGCGCACCGCCGCGGGGGATTCCGCGAAGCCGGCGGCCCCGTTCATCACCATCAAGACATCGGAGCCAGCGGTCGAGGCCCCCTGAAAAATCACCACCGGCGCCAGCCGAAGCGTGAGCGGGATGGCGGTGAAGGGCGCAGGGAGGGCGGCCGCTCGTGGCCACGTTCCTGCCGCGCCCAACGTTGCGTTCAGTCGGCATCCGCCGACACGGCCCCAGCCCTCGGAGAAGCCGGAGCCTGCGCTGCGGATCATGCGGTCGATCGTGTAGGCGGCATAGGCGCCGGACTGGTTGGCATCATTGATTGAGACCGAGGTGCGCTTGCGGCCCTCGCTGGCTGCCAGCACGCCAAACACCGCGAGCGTGACGACGAGGCCGATGGCGACCGCAACCAGCAGTTCGACCAGCGAGAAGCCGCGCATCGTTCGCGGGCTCGAAGAAAGGGCACGAGAAAGGCTCATGTCACCTCCTCGGTCGTCAGAACGACCTCGGACACCAACCGACTGGGGTTCAGCGGCGAACGGGGCTGTTGCCACGTGATCGTGATCACCGCCGTGTTGCCGTTGACGTTGATGTCGGCGGTTCCATTGAGCAAGCCCTGGGCGGTTGGGTCGGCCAGCCGGTTCCGCCACGCCGTGAGCTGGGCCGTCGGCAAGGTGACCGTGCGAGCCAGACGCATCTGCGCGGCGAGATCATCCGCAAGCAGGGCTGCACGATTGCGGTCCTCCGCGTCGACCGAATACTGGGTCGCGCGGACCTGCATCGCCACCAGACCGAGGATGCCGAACGAGAAGATCAGCACCGACACCAGCACTTCGAGCAGCGTGCTGCCGCGTTGCCGGCGGCTCTTCGACACAGAGGGGAGCGACAAGGCTTGGTTCATCACGGAGGACACCCATCGGGGTTGGCGGCGGACAGAGTCTTGGCCGGATCGCACATGCGCACGCGACCGCCCAGCGAAGCGATCACACGCAGCGGCCGGTCACTACCGGGGTGCGCCACGTCGTAGACAGCCTCCGGGTCGGTCGCGTCGATGGTGCAGCCCTCGGTGGCATTCGCGACCTGCTGGCCTGCCGCGTTGAAGCACACGGCCGTGTTCGCGCTGGTGATCGTGACGCCGTTGTTCACGCCGGCCAGCGCGCCGCCTCGGACGAACTCTCGTGTCGTGCCCGTGAGGGGTAGTACGCGAATGCCCCAGTTCCCGCCGTTGGCGTCCGCGGCGGAATCGGCGGTCGGGTTGACGACGTTCGTCAAGAAAAGCTCACGGTGCGGTTGCGCCGTACGGCTTCGGCCTGAGCCTGTCTCAGTCCGTCCTGCAGCACCTGGGCGGTGCTGCGGACGCGGGTGTTGTTGATCCACAGCGTGAATGACGGAACCGCGAGCGCCAGCAGGATGGCCAGCAGCGTGATCGTGACCATCAACTCTACGAGCGTGAAGCCACAGAGGCTGCCGCGGCATCGCGACCACAGGGGCTGCATCAGCACTGCCCTTTCCTCGTGAGCCAGCAGGCGCCGCCAGTTGCCCAGCCGGTGACCGTGGTTGTCGTGGCCTGGTTGCCGGCTTGGTCGACTGTGAATCCAAAATTAGCGACCGGGCCACTGCCAACCGAGCGCAACGTATAGGTCGTGGCCGTCCTGACGCTGCAATCCACGGTGAAATTTCGAACCACTCTGGCCGTTGCGCAAGGAGCTGGGAAAGCTGGGGGGCCGGCGACGTCGAGGTAAGTCCGGTTGTCCTGAAAGTGGCGCTCCATGTCGGCGCGCATCGCAGCAAGTTCATTTACCCCGTCAACCAGTTGCCCACGGATGATGTAGTCGCGATAGCTCGGGTACGCGATGGCCGCCAGGATGCCGATGATCGCGACGACGATCATCACCTCGATGAGCGTGAAGCCCGACTGCCGCTTGAAAGTGAATCGTCGCATGTGACTGTCCCGTTCCGGTTCGCTGGCCTGAAGGCCTGGATTGCGCAGGCCAACTCGGATTTGTTGATCGGAGAGCCGCTGCCCATGACAGATCGCGGATCCGCTTGCAAGCAGTATGGGTGGCGTTGCCGATCGTGCCCATGAAGCATGTCACGCAATCGGCAGGAGGCCGGGCGGGAACCGGACGAAGTGCCGCCTGCGGTCGACGAACGGTCGGAGGGCGTCGCGCGGCCGGCACGGCTGCACGTCTTGAAGGCGAGGGGCCTGCGGCTAGGCCGCGCAGTGCAGCAGCCTCACATGTCTTGCCCAACATGGGCCGCCGCGAGCGCCTGCTGCACCCCCGCCGGCGCCGCCTGGTAGTGGCTGAAGCGGAGGGTGTAGCGCCCTTGCCCGCCGGTCAGGGCATGCAGCCGCGACTGGTAGTTCGCCAGTTCCGACAAGGGCAGCAGCGCCTGCACCACCATCTGCCCTGGCCGGGCTGCGTTGCTGCCGATCACCTGCCCGCGTCGTGAAGCCAAATCGCCGGTCAGATCGCCCATGTGCGCCTCGGGGGCCGTGATCTCCACGTCGACCACCGGTTCCAGCACGATCGGCTGGGCCGCGCGTGCCGCGGCGACGAAGGCCTTGCGCGCCGCCGTCACGAACGCGATCTCCTTGCTGTCGACGCTGTGGTGCTTGCCGTCGTGCACCACCACGCGCACGTCGAGCACCGGGTAGCCGGCGATCACGCCTTCGGCCATCGCCTGGCGCACGCCCTTCTCGACCGCCGGCATGAAGTTCGACGGGATCGTTCCGCCCTTGACGGCGTCGATGAACTCGAAGCCGGCCCCGCGCGGCAGCGGCTCGATGCGCAGGTGCACTTCGCCGAACTGCCCGGCACCGCCGGTCTGCTTCTTGTGCCGGTGCTGGCCGGCAGCCGGCGCGGTGACGGTCTCGCGGTAGGCGATCCGCGGTGGCCGGGTCGTCACCTCGAGCCGGTGCAGATCGCGCAGGCGCATCAGCAGCGCCCGCAGGTGCAGCTCGCCGAGACCCCAGACCACCGTCTCGTGTGTGGCCGCGACCTGCTCGATGCGCAGGCAAGGGTCCTCGGCCACCAACTTCTGCAGTGTGTCCCACACCCGCTGTTCGTCGCCATGGCGCTGCGGTTCGATGGAGAGGCCGTGCACCGGCACCGGAAAGTCGAGCGGCGCCAGGTGGATGTGGTCGTCCTCGGCGGCGTCGTGCAGCACCGCGTCGAAGTGGATGTCATCGACCTTGGCCACCGCGCACAGTTCCCCCGGCCCGGCCCGTTCCACCTCGATCAGGTTCTTGCCCTGCAGCAGTAAAAGGTGCCCGACCTTGAAAGGCTTGCGGCCATCACCCACGTAGAGCTGGCTGTCGCTGGTGACGGTGCCTGGTGGATGCGGAAGATGCCGAGCTTGCCGACGTAAGGGTCGACGGTCAGCTTGAACACGTGCGCCAGCACGTGCAGTGCCGGATCGGGCTGCGCGGTGATGGGCATCGCCTGCGCGCCCTCCCCGCGCAGAAAGCGCGGCGGGTTGCCTTCGGCCGGGTTCGGCATCAGCGCGGTCAGGATGTCGAGCAGTTCGCCCACGCCGGTGCCGTGGCGGGCCGACACGAAGCAGATCGGGATCAGGTGCCCCTCGCGCAGCGCCTGTTCGAGCGGTGCGTGCAGTTCGCGCGGGTCGACGTCGCCGTGCTCCAGGTAGCGCTCGACCAGCACGGCGTCGATCTCCACCACCTGCTCGACCAGCGCGCGGTGTGCCGCGGCGACCGAGGAGAAGTCGGCCTCGTGGCCGGCGGCGGCCTCGGGGCGGAAGAAGCAGTCGACCACCTCGCTGCCGCCGCGCGCTGGCAGGTTCAAGGGCAGGCATTCCTTGCCGAAGACGCTGCGCAACTGCTCGACCAGCGCCGCCAGATCGATGTCCTGCGCATCGATCTTGTTGACGATGATGAGCCGGCACAGGCCGCGGCTCGCGGCCGTTTCCATCAGGCGCTGCGTGCCGGCGTCCACGCCGTTGGTAGCGTCGATCACGATCGCCGTAGTCTCCACCGCCTCCAGCGCCGCCAGCGCCGGGCCGCTAAAGTCCGGATGGCCGGGGGTGTCGATGAGGTGGACGCGCGTATCCCCATGCTGAAGATGCACGAGCGAGGTGTTCAGCGAATGCTGGAACTGGCGTTCCAGCGGGTCGTGATCGCTGACGGTGCTGCCGCGCTCCACGCTGCCGGGCGCGCCGATCGCCCCGGCCCGGTGCAGCAGGGCTTCGATCAGCGTGGTCTTGCCCGCGGCGCTGACGCCGAGCAGCGCCATTGTGCGGATCGCGCTCGGGTCCGTCGCGTTCATCGCTTGCGGCATGGCGCTCTCCTTCGGCCGGATCGGCATCGGGTGGGATGGTCAGAGCGTAGAAGATCGATCGGCTAGCCACAAGCGGGCCATGGAACTTTGCGTTCAACCCAGCCGCTCGTCCCCGAGGTTGCAGGGGCGGGTACCACAGACTTCACGTTTAACGGGACCAGGGTGTGCCGGAGGCCCGTAGACGCGGGAGGACATGAGGTCTCGCGCACACTGGAAGCCTCTAAGATGTCGCGTTGACCCTTATCGAGACGGAACCTCACACCATGCTCAAAGCGCTCTCCAAGATGAACCCTGAAGTTCGTGTTCTTTCGCTGGCGGCTTGCAGCCTGGTTGTCCTGTTGACCGCCTGCG
Source organism: Methylibium sp. T29 (assembly GCF_000576205.1). Lineage (NCBI taxonomy): Bacteria > Pseudomonadati > Pseudomonadota > Betaproteobacteria > Burkholderiales > Sphaerotilaceae > Methylibium > Methylibium sp. T29. The sequence continues at coordinate 7,978 of NZ_AZND01000115.1, forward strand.
GTGGCGGCGGTGGAGGAGGGGGCGGCTCCGGCACGAACGCGCCTCCGCGGCCCACGGCGGGCCTCAGCGATCCCTCCTTGACCCTGCAGCAGAACCAGCCGACCGCCATTTCGCTGGCGCAGGAGATGGTGCAGACCTACCAGCTCGCCGACGAGGCAGCGGCCGCCCAGCAACTGGTGGAAATGGCCCCCGGCGTGCTCGACTCGTCCACGTCGCCTGCGGCCTGCCCGGGCGGCAGCGGCACGATCAGCTTTGCAACGAACGGCTCGGGCTACAACTACACCTACAACGCCTGTGCCAACGCCGGCTACGTCTTCACGGGCAGCGGGGTCATCACACCGACCGGGGTCCCGGCGACCGAATACGACCTCGACTTCAGCAACGTGACCGTGACCGGCGCGAATGCTCCGAACACGGCCTTGACGGGCGCTGCCGTCTGCACGCCCGGAACGAGCGCGGTGTCGTGCATCACCACGCTGGGGGGCTATGTGTGGGGCAATGACGTGAGCTACAGCGCCGGCCTGGCCAACGGCAGCCACCAGTGCGACTGCGGCAACGGCACCTGGAACGTCCTGTTCGACGACTTCGGCGCGACGTCCGGCGCGGCCTATGTCTATGCGAGCAACGGCGAGGCCTCGGTCACGCGGCTGAGTGCCAACACCTTCCGTGTCGTTCTCACCGTCAACGGCGTCACGACGACCTACGACGTGACGACGACCTGATCGGTCGATTCTCCTGGGGCGCCGGGCAGCTCGAACATCGAGGGCCCGCCGCCCCCGCTCTCACTGGAACGCCACCTCCGCAAAGCTCCTCAGCTTGCGACTGTGCAGCTGGTCGATGCCGTTGCGCCGCAGCAGTTCGATCGCCCGCAGCCCGATGCGCAGGTGCTGGTTCACGCGCTCGCGGTAGAAGTGATTGGCCATGCCGGGCAGCTTGATCTCGCCGTGCAGCGGCTTGTCGCTCACGCACAGCAGCGTGCCGTAGGGCACGCGGAAACGAAAGCCGTTGGCGGCGATGGTGGCGCTCTCCATGTCAAGCGCGATTGCGCGGCTCTGGCTGAAGCGGCGTTCCGGCGTGCTGTGGCTGTGGTGGAAGGGCAGCAGCTCCCAGTTGCGGTTGTCGGTGCTGGCGACGGTGCCGGTGCGCATTACGCGCTTGAGTTCGCTGCGCTCGAGCTGGGTCACATCGGCGACCGCGGCTTCCAGCGCCACCTGGATCTCCGCCAGCGGCGGGATCGGCACCCACAGCGGCAGCTCCTCGTCGAGCACATGGTCCTCGCGCACGTAGCCGTGCGCGAGCACGTAGTCGCCGAGCTGCTGCGTGGTGCGCAGGCCGGCGCAATGGCCCAGCATGATCCAGGCATGCGGGCGCAGCACGGCGATGTGGTCGGTGATGGTCTTGGCGTTGCTGGGGCCGACGCCGATGTTCACCATGGTGATGCCGGCACGATCGTGGCGCACCAGGTGGTAGGCAGGCATCTGCGGCAGCCGCGGCGGCGGCGCGCCGAGGAAGTCGCCCGGCTCCAGCGTGCAGCCGGTGCGCCGCATCACCACGTTGCCGGGCTCGACGAAGGCCACATAGCCGTCGTCCTGGCCACCGCCGCTGCCGCCCTCGAACAGTGAGGCCTGGCCGCGCGGCAGGTGCATCAGCTCGTGACCGAGCTTGATGAACTCGTCGATGTAGAACTGGTAGTTCGTGAACAGCACGAAGTTCTGGAAGTGCTCTGGCGTGGTGCCGGTGTAGTGGCGCAGCCGATGCAGCGAGTAGTCGACGCGCGCTGCGGTGAACAGCGCCAGTGGGTGGGTCGCCGCGCCGGATGCGTCTGGCGTCGGTTCGTGCGTGCCGTTGGCGATGCCGTCGTCCATGGCGCCGAGATCGGGCAGATCGAACAGGTCGCGCATCAGCGTGCGCCGCTCGGGCGTCAGCGTGCCTTCCACGTGGTCGTGCTCGGCGAACGAGAAGTGCACCGGGATCGGCTGCGTGCTGCTGCCGATCTCCAGCGCGACACCGTGGTTGCGCAGCAGCAGGCGGAACTGCTCGAGGTAGTAGTCCCCGAACAGATCGGGCCGCGTCAGCGTGGTCTCGTAGCGGCCCGGGCCGGCGACGAAGCCGTAGGCCAGCGGCGTGTCGGCCCGCGCCACGGTGTCGATGTGGACGGCCACGCGGGGGTAGCAGGCGCGCACGCGCTGAGGGAAGTCCTCGCCGGCCAGGAAGCGCTGCAGGTGGTCGCGCAGTCGCACCAGACTGGCGTCGTACAGGCTGCGCGCGGCGTCGAGGGCGGCCTGCGCGTCGGTGTAGCGCCGGGGGCCGTCGTCTGGAGGAGAGGGCGTCGTCATGACGGCATTCTGCGGCCTTCGTGAGGCGGTGTCTGTGGCGGCCGGCGCACCTGCTGCCGCCTGTCGGCGCGGTCGACGTATGTCCGGCTGTGTAATAAGGTCGCGCCATGCCGACCACTCCTCGCCGCATTCTGCCGATCATCGTCGCCGCCCAGTTCGCGAGCACTTCGCTGTGGTTCGCCGTCAATGCGGTGATGCCCGATCTTCAGCACGCGCTCGGTCTGCCGCCTACCGCTGTCGGCTCGTTGACTTCGGCGGTGCAACTGGGCTTCATCGCCGGCACGCTGGTGTTCGCGCTGGGGTCGGTCGCCGACCGCCATTCGCCGCGCCTCGTGTTCCTGCTGTGCGCGATCTCCGGTGCACTGTTCAACGCCGCGCCCGTGCTCTGGCCGGCAGGCGCGCTGGACCTGCCGACGCTGTGGCTGCTGCGGGCCTTGACCGGCTTCGCGCTGGCCGGCATCTACCCGGTCGGCATGAAGATCGCCGCCGGCTGGTATCCGCAGGGGCTGGGCCGTGCGCTGGGCTGGTTGATCGGCGCGCTGGTTCTGGGCACCGCGACGCCGCATGCGCTGCGGGCCCTGGGCGCGCACTGGCCCTGGCAGCAGGTGATGCTGGTGGTGTCCGGGCTTGCGGGTGCTGGGGGGCTGGATGGTGTGGCAGTGGGTGCCGGAGAGCACCCATCTGCCCCGCGCCACGCGCCTGCAGTGGCGTGCCTTCGGCCGCGTGCTGACCGACCGCCGCCTGCGTGCACCCGTGTTCGGCTACTTCGGCCACATGTGGGAGCTCTACACCTTGTGGGTGTTGCTGCCGGCGCTGCTGGCCACGCGGCTCCAGGGGGCAGCCATCTCGGTGGGTGCGTTCGGCGTCATCGCCGCGGGGGCGGTCGGGTGCGTTGCGGGGGGCTGGCTGGCGCAGCGCCACGGCAGTGC
>NZ_AZND01000116.1:0-11140 GCF_000576205.1 Methylibium sp. T29
GGGTCTCCAGAAAAGCAAAACCCGCCTCGCAGGCGGGTTGCTGATGGGTCAGAAAAAGTGAGTTCAGATGGCGATGCCTGCGCTCCAGCCGGTGGACTTGTAGGCCGAGAGCTTGGCCTCGTCCTCGATGTAGCAAAGCCAGCCGATCTTGGGCGCGTGGTACTCCCAGGCATCGGCAATTCGCACAGCGATCTGGTTGGTTTTGCCTGCCCACGCGCCCGTGGCGGCAGCAGGCACGATGTAGCGGTCGCCGTTCGCGGGGCTGACCGGTGGCGTGGCCAGGTCACGGTCTTTCACGGACAGGCCGACCACTGCGCCGAGGCGCTTGAGGTTGGCATCCATGCCGGTGTCCCAGCCGCTCTCGCCGAGCGTCCAGCCGTAATTGAGTCCAAGGTTCGGGTCGGTCGATGACATGCTTATCTCCAGAGGGGGGCGGCTTGCCGGATACGCCTGACGGCTTCCTGGTCGCCGGTTCGGTGGCTTTGCTGCGGGTGTTGTCGCCAATGCCGCCCAACGATGGGCAGGTACAGCACGCCGCCGCGCTTGGCTACGAGCAGGGTCAGCAGCCAGTCGGCGAAGTTGTTGAGGTCGGTGGTTTCCTTGAGTACGGCTTCGACGACGGATCGACGCATCACGATCAGGCCGTGCACGTGGCTGGCGCTGTTGGCGTGCTGCCAACGGCTGTAGGCCAGACGCCGCACCGCGATGTCCTGGCCGCTTTCGTCGGTCAGTGCTTCGTCGGTGTAGGCCATCACGGCTCGCGGGCAGGCATCCAGTGCATCAGCCAACTGCGTGAAGGCATTGGCTTCGTACAGATCGTCGGGATCGACAAAGGACACCAGCGGCAAGGTGCCTTGTGCATAGCCTTCTGCGCGTGCCTCACCGATACGGCCTGGAATGCCGGGCAGAACGTGCAACTGGATCGGCGCACCTTCAAGACTGGCGATGCAGGCCTCACGCCATTCGACAGGCTCGTTCAGGGTGAGTAGATGAGCATCAATCCGCGGCTCCATCACACACCTCCCCAATACTGTCCCCAGCGCAGGCCGTAGCCCGCGCGATCCATGACCCGCACCTGCGGCTGCCAGTTGCTCAAACCATCGCGCTCGGCACTGATCTCCACCGTGATGCGGTCACCCAGCGCACCGGCATCCAGCGCGGCCACGGCTGATGTCCAGACGTAGGTGGTGCCAAGCAGTCCCGTTTCCGTGTGCACCAGCACGTTGTTGCGATTGCGGATACGCAGCGTGTAGGTCACACCCAGTTCTGGCCCGATGTCGCCTTCGTCTTGCTGCACGAGGTAGGCGGTCTGCTGCGTGCGGTCGCGGTGGGCCCACGCGATGGTGAGATCACCGGTCACCACGGCAGGCTCGGTCTGGCCATTGAGACGGATGCGACCAGGCGGATACGGCAATGCCTGCCGACCGGCCAGCACCAGCGGCTGACCATTGGCGGCCAGCACAGGATCGCCCTGATCGGTCGACGTGCGAGGAATCGCGCCCACGAACACCGACTCGCCCGGGGCGCGCTCCGCACCTTCCGATGCCAGCCATTCACCTACCCCAATGAGGCGGGTTCCCGCCGTGTGCGAATGAGGTGTGGTGTCGAGCACGCCGCGTGCAAGGTCAACCGTGGCCGCAGTGGTATCGAAGTCCAGGACAGCGACGGCTTCGCGGATTTCACCGCTGCCATCGACCAGATAGGCGTAGTCGCCCACGGTCAGCCTTTCCGGCTGGCTGATGGCGGTCACCGGCACACCGATGGCATCGGCCTCACTGGCAGGCAAGGCCGCATCGAGCGTGAACAATGGCGCGTAGTCTTCGCTGGCCACACTGGCGATCTCGTCTGCGGACGCGCCGGTGGCGAGCTGCCAGTTCAGTTGCCCCACACCACCGGCAGCAACCAATGCACCGACTGCGGCATCGGTGTCGGTCAGGTAATCCAGCTCAGCACGCGACAAGGTGCGCGCCAGTTCCCAGTACGGAATCTCCACCGCCACGATCTGCGCGGGCGGCAGCGGCTCCAGCGTCGGCTCATCGATGATGGGCGGCGGCGGGGCGAGCACCGCGTTATCCAGCCCGAACACATCCTCCATCGCCTCGATGCGCCACTCAGATGACCCCAATGTGCCGGTATCGATGCCGGTCACGCGCACCACCATCTGGTCGATGCCCAAGCGCGGCCAGTTGAGCAGGAACACGTCACCGGGCAGCGGCGCGCGTTCCAGCGTGTCGCGTGCCACGGTCAGACTCATCCGGGCCAGGGGTGACCCCAAGGCACGCAGATCCCGCAGCGCCAGCCGTGCGGCCAGCGGCCCGTAGTTGACGCCCGGGTAGTCGCGGCGCTGATTTATCACGCCGCCTTGCAACTGGATCGCGGCGAGGTTTTCCACGGTGACGGTGGTGTCACCGCCGGTTTGCCAGTCGGTGTAGACCACGGTCAGCTCGTTGGGCAGCTCACCCCACTGAGCACGCTCGAAGCGTTCCAGCCGCACGATCTCGTCCGGCCCCAGTTGCGGCAGACTGTCGACCCAGTAGTCGTCGCGCAGCAGCTTGAGCTCGAACGTGCCTTGCTCCGGATCGGTATAGAGAATGCCGCCGATGTGGTCGATGACCTGGCCGATGAAACTCTCGATGGGCTGCTGGCGTGTCCAGATCAGATTCAGACCAAAGCCTTCATCCGACAGGGCCCACGCTGCATTCCAGAAGCTCCAGCCGATGCTGTCCTGCGGGTAGCCCATGCCCCAGTGCGGGTCGGTCAGGCATTGCACCAGGATGTGGGCCGGGTTCATGCCGACACTGATCTCGCGGCCCTGATCGTCATCCCAGGCCCGCACTTCGGCGTTCCACTCCATCCACGGAGAGTCGTGCCAGCCTGCCGTGAAGCGGCGCACGCGCACTGCCCACGGCTTGATGTAGGGATTGTTGGCGGCGAACAGAATCTGCCGCGCCACCAGTGACAGCACGCCCCGGAAGGCCGGAATAGCGCTGCCGATGCGCGCCATCAGATAGTCGTTGCGTCCCTGTCCAGGGTCACCAGGCAATACATCGATGTTGCCGACCACGCCACCTTCACGCTCGTCACCACCAAACAGCGTGGGCTTGTTGATACTGAGGGTGGTCAGGCCGTGTCCGCTGGACAGCGGCCCACGGTCGGCATCACCCCACGCGGTGCGGTCGCCCATCTGGATCTCCTGCACGGCATCGACCGGCCCTTGGCACAGCACCAGGTGCAATCCCATCCGGTAGCGGTAGCCGACGGTTTGTTTCTTGCTGCTGCCGCCCATCAGTCGTGCTCCCGCCGGATGCGCGCGTGCTCCACCACCCGCAAGGCCATCGCGTCGCCGGTAGCCAGCAAGGTGTCGGCAGCACAGCCGTCACGCAGAAAGGCGCGGAAGTCCAGGTCGTGACGGGCGAACCAGACGCGTGTGCCGTTCACGCACAGGCCCACGGCGCGCACATCGTCGATGGTGACGGTCACATCCGTGCTCATTTCTTGCCTCCTTTCTTGCGGATCGGATCGGCTGCGAGATCGCCGTACCAGACCACGTTGGCACCGCGCAGCAGCACGGTGCCAAAGACGACGGGAATCGGGCGGCCTTCTTCTGCGGTGGGGGCATCGACGTCGGACAGCGATGCCGGTTTGGGCTCGGGTGGTTTCGGGGCGAGCGCGACCGAAACCAGCGCCGCCACCACGATGACGACGAGGTACCACATGGAAGTTCTCCGGAAGGGTCAGAACACGCCCGTCGAAAACGGGTTCTTGCTCGGGATGGCAGGAAAGCCGCCGTAGTTGTCGAGGTTGCCGAAGCGCTCGGCACAGGTGGTCGTGCTGTGATCGCAGCCGACGGTCAGCAACACTTCCGTGCCGGGCTCAAGGGCTGTTGGGTAAAGCAGTTCGACGCCGCTGCCGTAGTCGCTGATGATCATGTGGCGCGCACCCTCCGGCGTTTGCAGCCAGCCGCCGGCCAGGCCGCCGCTGACCTCACCCGGCACACCACCATCGAGCTCGACACTGCGGCCATACACCTCCAGGACGAAGGCGCTGGCTGTAATCGGCGACGCCCCGCAAGCAGTGGAATACAGAACGTGGGAGCACTTGCGGCTGTAGAGCTTGCGCAGGCCGATGCGCTTCAAACTGACTTGCGCGGACTCGCAGCGGATGCGGGCGGCGTCGGCGTCGATTTCGACCCCCAGCACCCGGCCCATCCAGCGCGTGCCCGACAGCCACCAGTAGTCGCCCCAGGTATCTCGTTGCCCGAGGCGCAAGGTAACCGAGGTGGTTTCGCCGGTCAGCGCGGTAGCCAGTAGATGGCGAACCAGCTCGCCATTGGGTGGCAGCTTCAGTTCCAGCGCCGACTTTGCGGCTTCGGCACCCAGTGCCAGTTCGTTACGCTCGATGGACAGGCTGGTGTACAGCGTGCCGTCGAGATCGACGTCGAACTCGTGCGGGGTCAGATAGAACTGCGCGCTGTTGCTGGCGAAGGCGTAAAGCTCGACTTCCAGCAATGGGTTCTGGCTCATCGTGCTTACTCTCCCTCGTAGGTTTGACGGTCATTGCCGCGTGGTTCGGGCAACTGGCGCGCGGTCAGGGTGATCTCCACCAGCGTCGGGCTGTGCCAATACAAGTCGATGGCGTCGTGGTCGAGGCGGCAGCGCACGAGCCGAATGACGCGGCTGCCTTCGGGCACCCAGTCGTCGAGGCCCGAGCGCAGCACCAGCACACCACCCTGATCCAGATGGCAGGTCGCCGTCAGGGCATATTGCTGATAGCCGTCCGGATGCACGATCAAGCAGGCGGCGGGACGATGCCAAAAATCCGAAATTCGCGCAGAGAGGTCTTTGCCATCCACACGCAGGAAGCCATCTTCGGGATCGGCCTCTGCGGTCACCCACAGGATCGGGGCCAAGCCATCGGGCAGCCAGAACGCTTCCAGGCGGCCTTGGGTGCGCCACAACCGCGCCCGCCAGATTTCGATTTCATCGAGTGAACTGGCCAGATAGCGCCGCTGCAAAGTCGTGGTCGCCCACGGATCGTCCCGGCGCACCCACGGATCTGCGGGCGAAAAATCCTGGCGGGTGATCGTCGCTTGCGCGACGGCCGTCGGATCGTCACGCCAGTTGCCATCGGGCCAGACTGGAATCTCGTCCAGCCACGGGTCATCCGAGCCATCCGTGTCCGGCATCTGCGCGGGCGTGATCGACGCCGTCACGCTGCCGCCCACTGTCCCCGGCACCCATTGGGTGAGATCCGCTGGATCGACGGCCTTGCCCCACACCAGCGGCATCACGCTACTACCAACGGCAGCCCTGCGGGCCAGAGGCTCGGCCAGCCACAGCAGATCGCTTTCCACATCGCTGAGTTGGGCAACTTGCCAGCCCTCAGGCGCAATGATCAGTACCCAGCGCTCGTCGCTGTCCCAGCCCTGCACGCCGTCGTAGGTCAGCCGCAGTTCAGCGGCCGGTGGGCCAAAGCGCCGCCAGTCAGCCTCCGATACCGCAAGTGTCAGCGCGCCCTCCTCAGCGCCCTCGGTGAGGTGAACGGCGAACTGTGGCAGCGGCCACCACGCGGTCTGGCCCAGGTGATCGGCCAGCCAGTCGGCGACCAGCGCATCGGTCTGGCGAGCATTGCCCACCTTGTAGGTGAGCCAGCGCCGAGGAATGCGGCGGCCTGCCTGCCGGGATTCGTTGCCGCTGGCCAGCCGCGTGACGCTGGTCTGCCACTCCAGCCGTTCGACGAGGGGCTCCATCCAATCGTGGCGGAAGGCAAACACGCCGCGTTGTGCATCCGGCCAAGGCTGGTCGCCAAAGGCATCCATACCGGTGGCGACGATGGCGCTCGAGGCCGTGTCTCGGCGCAGCACTTCGACCAGAAAGATCGGTGCATCGATGGGTGGCCAGGGGCCTGCCAAGGATTCCGCCAGCAGACTGGCCGCCAGATTGGGAGGCAGCGGAGCCACAGCCGTTTCCGGCGTGAAGCGGGCTGCGCTCGCCCCAAAGGTGGCGCGCGAGAGCACCTCACTCTGGAAGGCGGGCAGTTCGCTTCCCGGCGTCGGCTTGCTGGAAACCTCCGCGAGGTCTTGAACGACGACGCGCTCGGTCATGCCGACTCCACGCCGAACTCAGCGGCATTGAAAGCGGCCTCCGTCCACTGCACGTTGCCGTTCGGGTTGCGCTCAAACAGCGTGCTTTGCCAGGCCAGTTGCTCCTGCAAGACGATGTCGGTGCTGACGGCGCTCTGCGCACCACTGACCACGAGGCCTTTGACCTTGCCCAGACCGGCATCGGTCTTGCGCGCCAGCATGGTCAGTTGCACGCCGTAGATGGCGGGCGTGGCCATGACCGGCAGCGGCTCGACATCGAAGGACTGACGCAGCCCCACTGCGGACGCACTGATTGCCGTGGCCTCGTCCTCGTCGCTCACGGCCTCCCAGGCTGCGGTACCAACCGGACTGGCCGTCCACTGGTTCAGGCTGCCATCGGCCTGCGCCTGCAAGGCATCGACGCGCACGTCGCCCAGAAAGGTGTTGTTGATCGTGCCGCTGGTGTCGGCGATGTACAAGTCGTCGACGTCGATGGTGAGTGGACAGCTCTGACCGGGCACCGCGCCCACGAATGCCGTAAGCAGTTGGCCACCGCCCTGGATGGTGTTCTGCGCCGTCATCTGGATGGCCAGGATGCCGTTGATGCGCACCGACAGAATGCCGTTGCTGGTGCCCTGCGTGACCTGCAGCTCGATGTAGTGCCAGCCGCGCGCGGGAGCACTTGCCACCGAGGTCGAGATCAGCTGGTCGTAGCCGTATTGCCAGCGGTAGAGCTTGAGCCGACCGTCCTCGCCGATTTTCACGAGATGCGCGACCTGCGAGTTGGCATCACGCACGCCGAGCAGCAAGGGTTCGGTGTAGGTGTTTTCGAACGGCACCACGCGGATGGCGGCACCGACGATCAGGCTGGTCTTGGTGGCGTCGAGATTCTTGACGTAGCCGCCACCGGAACCTTCCGGCAAGCGCAGGGCATAGGAGGACGGGCGACGGCCATTGATGCGGGTAGCCTGCGGCGACAGATACGCCGCCTTGCCGCGCGCCAGCCACGGATCGCCAAAGCTGTCCACGGCCTGCGGGTCGTAGTGATCGAAACCGTCGATAAACAGAAGTGCCATGAGATTTACCCTTGCAGCGCCGCACGGATGGCCCGTGCATTGCGCCCGATGATGTTGACGATGACTTTCTCCCCGGCAGGCGACTGCAGGTGGTCGTGCGTCACGCCCGGATCGACCGCATTGACGATGCGCACCGCCTGATTCATCTGCGGCTGCGCGGGCGGCACTTTCACTTCCGGCACAAGCCCGCCCGCTGCGAAGGCCAATTCGCCGCCCTTGAAACGTGGGCCTGCCGACAAGCCGTTGAGCGAGTCGAGGAAGGCCACGCCAACCTGGCGCACGGCGGCCGCCCGCACGACGTATTCGCCTGCCGACAGGCGTGCCGGGATCGAGTCCGACGTGGCGCTGCCCGCCCCGGAGACCAAGCCGCCACCCGCGAACTTCTTGATGCCACCCAAGAGCGCCATCACAGCGGCGACCATCGCCACCATCGCGGCAATGGCCAGCCCCGGGCCGACAATAGGAATCGAGGCCTGCGACGCTGCTGCCCCGGCTCCCGCCTTGGCCGCATCCATCGACACCACGGCAGTGGTTTCAGTGGTCTTTTGCGCGACCTTGGCGGCGCTGGCCGCCGCATCGACGGTTTGCTCCTGCTGGATGAAACCGAGCTTGAGGGCCAGCATCCGCGCCTGCATGGCGATCCACTGCTGGAACGGCTGGATCACGATTTGCTGCAGGAAGGCATCGGCCACCTGCTGAAAGATGCTGGCCAAGGCACTGCGCCAGGTCTGCGCGCCGGTGATCATCCCGTTGAGCGCACCGCCGAAGCTCTCACCGATGCGGTTCCACAGCGGAGCCATTTCATCGACCGTGAGCCTGGTGCGATCCAGCTCATTGCGCCACGCCTGCACGCGAATCACCGCATCCGGCCCGATGGCCTGTGCGGCTTGCTGCATGGTCGGCAACAGGCGCTCCATCTCGGTGGCCGATTGCTGTTGCAGGGCCACGATCTGCTGGCGAGCCTGTGCCTCGGTCAGCAATCCAGCCTGCTGCTGGGTCTGGATGGCTTCCTGCGCATTGCGCAGACGCTCGGTGACCAGCCGCCATTGGGCTTCCAGGGCCGCCAGGTTGGCCTGCGCGGCCTTCACGTTGATCAGCCGGTCAACGAGCGACACCCCGTCCGCATCGCTTTCCGCCGCCAGTCGCGCCCGTAGATCACGGTAGCTGCGGGCAATAGCCGCTTGGCGGTCGGTGTCGGTCGCCGCGCCGGTGATCTGGGCCAGTTCTTCGCGCGCTTGCGCCAAGGCGTCGGCCAGTTCACGCTCGGCTTGTGCCGCCTTGCGCGCGTTGGCTTGCTCGATGTCCGTGCGCCGGTTGTTGAGCGTAATGAGGTCGGCTTCCGCTTTGGCCACTTCAGCCTTGGCGCGCAGGCGGTCGTTTTCTGACTTGCCCGTGGTGGCGACTTGCTGACTGCGCGCCAACTCCTGCTGCTTTCGGGCAATCTCGGCATCGACCTCGCGTTGCTCGATGGCCGTCTTCTGCGCGTAGTAGTCGCGCACAGAGACCAGACGGTCTTCGAGTGCTGCATCCAGCGCAGTTTGCTGCCGCGCCAGTCCGTCCTTGAGCAGCGTGAACTCGGCGTCCAGCTGTGCTTTCATCAGCGTGGTCTGCGCGCCAGTGGTGTCCTGCGCAGCCGCACCCGATTTGGGTCTGGTCAGGCGCTGCAGCAGTTCCGGATCGGCCTGGATCTTGGGTGCCTTGACCTCGATGGGCTTGGGGTCGAACAGGCTGTCGCGAAAGGACGCCAACTCATCCAGCCGGTTGACCAGATTGCCTTTGAGGTCGGCAATGATGGCCTTGGCCCCATCGGTGTTGCCCTTGAGCGCTTCGACCGCCGCCGCGACACCGGCACCAATGGCCTCGCCCAAGGCGACGAAGGCCTTTCCAACCGTGGCGGCACCGAGCGCCAGGGTCTTGAGCACCAGCACCACGCCATCCAGGATCATGCGTAGTGTGCCGCCTTGCTTGGCCGACTCGACCATGCCACCGGCCATGTCGTTCAGGGCGGGCAGCAAGGAGGCGATGATCTGGTTGCCGATGCTCTGGGTGGCCAGTTTCAGCTTGTCGATCGCATCGTTGAAGTTGCCTGCCTGTGCTGCAGTCTCACTGCTCATCTGCACGCCGAGCGCCTGCATCTCGGCAGCCAGCTCGTTGATGCCGTCGCGCCCCTGATTCAGAAACGGGATCAGCTCCGCTCCTGACTTGCCGAACAGTTGCACGGCCAGCGCAGTCTTCTCCGCGCCATCGGGCATGGCCTTGAAGCGCTCGGCCAGATCCAGTAGCACCTGATCGGTGGCACGCAGGGTGCCGTCCTGGTTCTTGAACTCGACGCCCACCGCAGAAAATCCGCGAGCGGCATCTTCCGACCCGGTCGCGGCTTCCAGCATCGTGGTGGACAGCTTGCGCAGGCCCTTCTCGAAGGACTCGCCGGAGACGCCTGACTGCTCGGCTGCCGGTTTCCATACCGACAGGGTTTCGACACTGACACCGACACGCTGCGACATCTCGTCCAGCGCGTCGCCAGTGTCGATGGCCGATTTCACCATCGCGGTCAGACCCGCAACCGACACAGCCACACCAAGGTTGGCCAGCACGCCATTGACGCTCTTGGCGGTATCGGTGAGGCCGCCCAAGCCCCGCTTGATCGAGTCGAAGGCTGTCTTGGTCTGGTCGACGGCGCTGATCAGGATTTGGGCACGATTGCTTGCCATCAGACTTTGTCCAGTTCTTGTTGAATCGCTCGCGCCAAGGCAGGTAGTGCGCGTTGCACGCCACCCGCCAGATACAGTCGTCGTTTGAGATCGACGTGCTTGACCAGCACGGCGATGGGAATTTCCTGGCCGCGCTTAATCTGTTTTGCGCCAGTCCGGGCACGCTCGGCACGCTTGAAGCGGTTGAGCTGCCCGGCGTTCTCTTTGATGTTCTCGGCCATCAGCAGCACGCGACCGTTCTTCTCGATGAAGAAGGCATTGCCCGTGCGCATCAGGCCGTCGATGACCGCCTTGAAGCGCTTGGGGCCGATGCGCCCGGGCAGCAGCGGTATCAGCAAATTGCCGCTCACCGTGCCGCCTTTTTCGTGCAGGCCGAGCCACGGAATCTTGCTACCCACTAGCAAGGCGGGCAGTTGCTCCGACTTCTTGTCGAACACCTTCACGCCCATCGAGGAGATGAAGCTGTTGCGTTTGACGGTGAAGGCGCTGCGCATCTCGGATCGCGCGGCGTCACGCACTTCACGCCCGCCCGATTGCATGCCCTTGGCGACGGCAGCGTGGATGGCACGACGCCGCTCCGCACCCCACGCCGCCAGCTGGCGCGGGTCCAGCAGACCGGTCGTGGTGAGCGAGAGACGCATGGGTTAGTCCTTGAGCAGATCGCGTTGCAGTTGTTCGATGCCACGCTTCTCGCCCTGTGCTGCCACGGCATGAATGCCGAGCAGCTGGGCCAGTTGCTGCCGCTCGATCTGTCCGTCGGCGTCCAGAAAGGCTTGGGCCTGCGTGAGCGTGTAGGCCATCACCTCATCCAGCCGGTGCCCGGCGCGGATCAGGCGGGCGACGGCGCAGTCCCAAGGTTGCGGATCAGCGGGGCCAGCTTGTCTGCCGAGCGCTGGATGCCCGGCACCACCCGGCCCACGAAAAAACCTGCGTTGACCTCGAACACGGCGGCGGCCAGTTGCACTGCGTCGTCCAGCGGCAGATCGTTGATCCACGCGCGCTCGCGCCGGGTGGTGATCGCCAGCAGATCAAGCATTGAATCACCGTGCTGGCCCAGCAGCGCCAGCCAGTCGGGATCGGCGCTCAGCTCGGACGCCAGCGGGCGCATCACGGCCAACAGCCGTGGCAATTCGCCCAGCCGGATCGGCGTCAGTTCCAGTGCGCCGCCGGACAGCGTCACCACCACCGGCGATGGCGGAAAGGTGTTGAACGCGTCCATCACAGCAGCACCAGACGGCCGAACTGACCGAGATCACTGTTGACGCCGACCG
>NZ_AZND01000117.1:0-11045 GCF_000576205.1 Methylibium sp. T29
CCGCCGGGCGCTGGCGACGGCGGCACCGGTCGACGGCACGCAGGAGTTTCGCTGGCCGCTCGCCCGGCGACCGGCGGTGCGACTGACAGTGGGCGGCGGCCCCGCCTGGAACGGCTACCTGGGCCTGCAATTGCAGGCCAGTGGCAAGCTCCCCGAGGGCGCCGAGGTCTACCTGGCCCTGGTCGAGCACATCGCGGCCGGCAGCGATGGCAGCCCGGTCGAACGGCGTCTGGTGCGCAGCGTGGCCGGTCCGCTGGTTCTGGACGCGGATGGCCGGCGCTCGACGCAGTGGCGAGCGCTCCGCATCCCCGAGGGCGCCAAGCCGGAACGCCTGCAGGGCATGGCATGGTGGGTGGATCGCGAGGCGCGTCTGCGTGGCATCGCGCTGGAGGCGTGCACGGCCCGCTGAATCGGCGCACGCTGCGCTAGGAGGTCGCGGCCGTCCGCCGTCTCGGCGCGGCACCCGCCTGCGATGCCAGACGGGCCTGCAGCAGGTGCTGCAAGGCGGCATGCGCTGCCGGCAGATCGAAGGACGGGTCGATCAGGCACGCACGGCCAGACCATCGAGCGCCGCCGCCAGTACCGCGCTCAGCGACGGCAGATCGCCGAGTTCGACTGCCGCCGTGGCGGTGATCGCGGCCAGTTGCCGGCCCATCTCGGATTCCGCGTCGCGGTGACGCTGCGCGGCGGCCTCCGCGACCACCGGGTCACGCAAGGCAGCACTGTCGATGTCGGCTGAAAGACGGACCCGATCCGCGGTGACGAGGCCCTCCGCTCGTCCGAGCCAGGCGCCCGGCCCTGCAGCGTCGCCGGTCTCCGGCGGGCCTTCCGCGTGCAGGCGGTGCGCGCTGGCGCCGACCAAGGCCGCGATCAGTTCGCCCTTGGACGCAAAGTAGTAGTGCGCCAACCCGAGCGCCACACCAGCTTCCCGGGCCACGCGCCGCATCGACAGCTTCCCGATGCCATCGGTCAGCAGCACGTCGAGCGCGGCTTCGACGATCAGCGTGCGCTTGTCCCTGCCCGCAGGGGCGCCACCACTGACCGGGTCGTCGGTACGCGTCAGCAGGGGGTCGAGCCAGTCGGACATCGGGAGAAAGAAGGCTTGGCGGGACGTTCAAGCAACGCCCGGAGTGTTGCGCAGCGACGTACCGCCTGGGATCGAACAGGCGTTCAAACGCGAAGGTCGGGAGAAAATCCTGTTGCACGCAGCGCGATCCGCTGCTCGGTCTCGATGTTCCGTCTCGCTTTCCAGCCCCATCCCTTTCCTGCATCAGAAGGCTCCACCATGACTCTGTCCCGAACAAGCCGTCTCCGAGCACTGCGAAGCGCTCTTCCCGTCGCCGTCGCCACCTCCGTTCTCACGCTCTGGAGCGCCGCAGCTGCAGCGGCACCCAAGATCCCCAAGGTCAGCGTCGGTATCGAGAAATGCATCCCGACGGTGCTGGCCAAGCACCCCGGCACCGTGCTGCAGGTGGTGCTGAAGCCGGAGGACGGCAAGCCGGTCTGGGAGATCGAGGTCGACGGCAAGGACGGCAAGCTGTGGGACGTGGAGTGCAGCGGCGCCACCGGCAAGATCGTCGAGAGCGAGCAGCGCTTCAAGTCGGCCGACGAGCCCGGCTTCAAGGAGAAGGTCAAGGTCAGCGAGACCGACGCGACCAAGACCGCACTCGCCAAGCACCCGGGCAAGGTCGAGCGCGTCGAGTACGAGGTCGAGTCCGATGGCACGCCGGTCTACGAGTTCGACATCGAGCAGGACAATGGGGACGACGTGCGCGTCGAGGTCGACGCGGTCACCGGCAAGCTGCGCGAGGCACACCCCGAATTGCTGGAGATCGGCCGACTGCCGAAGTGAAGCCGCCGCCCCGGACGGAGCGGGCCCGGCCTGCCTCGTAGAATCGGGGCATCGACCCAGCGGAAACGGCGCCCCATGGGCGCCGTTTTCCTTTCAAGCCTGCCATGACCGAACTCGCGAAATCCTTCGAACCCGGCCCGATCGAGGCCAAGTGGGCCCCCGTGTGGGAGCAGCGAGGCCTGTTCGCGCCGACGCTCGACGACGGCAAGTCCTCGTTCGCCATCCAGCTGCCGCCGCCCAACGTGACCGGCGTGCTGCACATGGGCCACGCGTTCAACCAGACCATCATGGACGCGTTGACGCGCTACCACCGCATGCGCGGCGACAACACGCTGTGGGTGCCGGGCACCGACCACGCCGGCATCGCGACGCAGATCGTCGTGGAGCGCCAGCTGGAGCAGCAGGGCCAGAGCCGTCACGACCTCGGCCGCCAGAGCTTCGTCGCCAAGGTGTGGGAGTGGAAGGAGCACTCGGGCTCGACGATCACGCAGCAGATGCGCCGGGTCGGCGCCAGCGTGGACTGGCGGCACGAGTACTTCACGATGGACGAGAAGCTGTCGCCGGTGGTGACGGACACCTTCGTGCAGCTCTATGAGCAGGGCCTGATCTACCGCGGCAAGCGGCTGGTGAACTGGGACCCGGTGCTGAAGTCGGCAGTCTCGGACCTGGAGGTGGAGAGCGAAGAGGAAGACGGTTTCCTGTGGCACATCCGTTACCCGCTGGCCGACGGCAGCGGCGAGTTGGTGGTGGCGACGACCCGGCCCGAGACCATGATCGGCGACACCGCGGTGATGGTGCACCCCGAGGACGAGCGCCATGCCGGCCTGATCGGCAAGCAGGTGACGCTGCCGCTGTGCGGTCGCACGATCCCGGTGATCGCCGACGACTACGTCGACCGTGCCTTCGGCACCGGCGTGGTCAAGGTCACGCCGGCCCACGACTTCAATGACTACGCGGTCGGCCAGCGCCACGGGTTGCCGGTGATCGGCATCCTGACGCTGGACGCCAAGGTCAACGACGCTGCGCCGGAGGCCTATCGCGGGCTGGACCGCTTCGTCGCGCGCAAGAAGGTGGTCGCCGACCTCGAGACCCAGGGCTTCCTGGTCGAGGTGAAGAAGCACAAGCTGATGGTGCCGCGCTGCGCGCGCACCGGCCAGGTGGTCGAGCCGATGCTGACCGACCAGTGGTTCGTCGCAGTCAGCAAGGCCGGCCCCGACGGCAGGAGCATCGCGCAGAAGGCGATCGACGCGGTTGCCTCCGGCGAGGTGAAGTTCGTGCCGGAAAACTGGGTCAACACCTACGACCAGTGGATGAAGAACATCCAGGACTGGTGCATCTCGCGCCAGCTCTGGTGGGGCCACCAGATCCCGGCGTGGTACGGCAGCGGCGGCGAGCTGTTCGTCGCGCGCAGCGAGGACGAGGCGCGGACCAAGGCGCGCGCGGCCGGCTACGTCGGCGCGCTGACGCGCGACGAGGACGTGCTCGATACCTGGTACTCGTCCGCGCTGGTGCCGTTCTCCTCGCTCGGCTGGCCGGCGAAGACGAAGGAACTCGAGCTGTTCCTGCCCTCGAGCGTGCTGGTCACCGGCTACGAAATCATCTTCTTCTGGGTCGCCCGGATGATCATGATGACGACCTACTTCACCGGCCGCGTGCCGTTCCGCACCGTCTACATCCACGGCATGGTGCGTGACAGCGAGGGCAAGAAGATGAGCAAGTCCGAAGGGAACGTGCTCGATCCGGTGGACCTGATCCAGGGCGTGGACCTCGATACGCTGGTGAAGAAGAGCACCACCGGCCTGCGCAAACCCGAGACCGCGCCGAAGGTCGCCGCACGCGTGAAGAAGGAGTTCCCCGAGGGCATGCCCGCCTATGGCGCCGACGCGCTGCGCTTCACGATGGCCAGCTACGCCAGCCTGGGCCGCAACATCAACTTCGACACCAAGCGCTGCGAGGGCTATCGCAACTTCTGCAACAAGCTCTGGAACGCCACGCGCTTCGTGCTGATGAACTGCGAGGGTCAGGACTGCGGCTTTGCGGATCACACGGCCGAGCAGTGCGTGCCGGGCGGCTACCTCGACTTCTCGAACGCCGACCGCTGGATCACCGGCGAGCTGCAGCGCATCGAGGCGGCGGTCGAGAAGGCGTTCGCCGAGTTCCGCCTCGACAACGTCGCCAACGCCGTCTACAGCTTCGTGTGGGACGAGTACTGCGATTGGTATCTGGAAATCGCCAAGGTGCAGATCGCGGTCGGCGACGACGCCGCGAAGCGCGCGACCCGCCGCACGTTGATCCGCGTGCTGGAGACCGTCCTGCGCCTGCTGCATCCGCTGACGCCCTTCATCACCGAGGAACTGTGGCAGGCCGTCGCACCGGTCGCGCAACGCAAGGTCGCCGGCAGCGACGCGTCGATCGCGACGGCAAGCTACCCGCAGCCGCAACTGGAACGCGTCGACGCCCAAGCCGATGCCTGGGTGGCGAAGCTGAAGGCACTGGTCGGCGCCTGCCGCAACCTGCGCTCGGAGATGAGCCTCTCACCGGCCGAGCGCGTGCCGCTGCTGAGCTTCGGAGATGCCACCTTCATCGCCCAGGCCACGCCGCTGCTGAAGGCGCTGGCCAAGCTCGGCGACGTGCGGGTCATCGACAGCGAGTCTGAGTTCGTGCAGGCCACCGCAGCCGCGCCGGTGTCTGTGCACGGCGCGACACGGCTGGCGCTGCACGTGGAGGTCGATGTCGAGGCCGAGCGCGAGCGGCTGTCGAAGGAGATCGCCCGGCTCGAGGGCGAGATCGTCAAGGCCGAAGCCAAGCTGGGCAACGAGAGCTTCGTGGCGCGCGCTCCAGCGACCGTGGTGGCGCAGGAGCGCCAGCGCCTCACAGATTTCAGCGCGACGCTGGATCGCTTGCGGGCTCAGCGTTCGCGCTTGGGCTGAGCTGAGCTTCGTCGGCCTTGCCCAACGGTGGAGGTGGCGGCGGATCGAGGTCGTCGTCATCGTCGACGACGACAGCACCATCCACCGGCAGATCGTCGGGCTGCGCACTCAGCGGCGCCGGGCCCGACACCGGGCCGTGCGGCGGCGACACCGCCACCCGGAGTTCGCGCGCCAGCGGCGGGGTCTGGCTGAGAATCTCGTCGAGCCGCTGAGCGACCGCCCAGACGCTCCGGACACGGGACTCCTGCGTGTAACCGGCCAGACGCGAGGTCGTGTGCAGGTTGGGCGCGCCGTTCAGCGGCCGGCCCGGATCGAGCAGCCCCGGCTCCACGCTGTCGAGCCAGGCGCTCGCGATGCGGCCGCTGCGCAGGGCCATCGCCAGCGAGGCCTCGTCGAACAACGCCGAATGCGAGGTGCTGACCAGCACCTGCCCCGGCTTGCACTGCGGCAGATAGCGCTCGCCGAACAGGCCCTGATAGCGGCTGTAATAGGGTAACTGCACGCAGACGGCGTCGGCGGTCTCGAGCAACTCGCGCAGGCCCATGGCCTCGATGCGCCAGCGGCCCCAGAGGATGTCGCTCGCATGCAACGTCGGGTCGTAGCCGACCAGCCGCGTGCCGAAGCCGCTGAGCATGGCCGACAGCGAGCGCGCCGCCGGCGCCAACCCGACCAGGCCGACCGTCACCGAGGCCAGCTCGCGGCCGGTCGTGACCCGGCCGCCACCGGCGCCCGGGCGCAGCAGGGTGATCAGCGCGCCAATCATGAACTCGGCCTCGGCTGGGGCCGTGGCGGCGGCGCCGCGCACCAGTTCCACGCCTGCACGCGAGCAGGCATCGACGTCGATGTTCTCCAGCCCCGGCTCGATGCGCGCCACGGCCCGCAGCAGCGGGGCGAACGACAGCGCCTCGGAGTCGATCCGCAACTGCGGCGGCAGCACCGCGGCCCGCACATTGAACAGGGTCTGACGGAAGGCTCGTGCGTCACGCGCCAGTTCGGGTGCATAGCGCACCCGGTGGCGAGCCTGCAACCAGCTCAGCACTTCGCTTTCTATCGGTTCGACAATCAGCAGATCCATGGCGGCCGATGATGACTCAAGCCAGACCGTGACATAAGTTCACAAGCCCACTTGAGCAGGGGAGCGCGTGACGGAAGCTGCATGACAGAATGAATCGAACTTCTCTCATGATTGTAAGTACATGCTCATCAACAAGGCGATCTTCCCCGTGGCGGGTCTCGGCACCCGCTTTCTGCCGGCCACCAAGGCACAGCCCAAGGAAATGCTGCCGGTCGTTGACAAGCCCTTGATCCAGTATGCCGTCGAGGAAGCTTACGCCGCCGGCATCCGCGAGATGATTTTGTGACCGGACGCAGCAAGCGCCCGATCGAGGACCACTTCGACATGGCCTACGAACTCGAGGTGGAACTCGAGGCCGCCGGCAAGGCCGAACTGCTGGAGCTGGTGCGCCAAGTCAAGCCCGACGACATGGAGTGCGTCTATGTGCGCCAGTCCAAGATGCTGGGCCTGGGTCACGCGGTGCTGTGCGCCGAGCGACTGGTGCGCAACGAGCCGTTCGCCGTGCTGCTGGCCGATGACCTGATGGTCGGCGACAAGCCCATCCTGACCCAGATGGTCGAGCAATTCGACGAATGGCGCGCCTCGATCCTCGCGGTCCAGGAAGTACCGGAGGACCAGACTCGCCGCTACGGCATCGTGGCCGGCACGCCGGTCAACGACCGCATGATGGATGTTTCGCGCATCGTCGAGAAGCCGGCCCCGGCCGACGCCCCTTCGCGGCTGGGCGTGGCCGGGCGCTACATCCTGATGCCCGACGTGTTCACCGAGATCCGCAACCAGCCGCGCGGCGTGGGGGGTGAGATCCAGCTGACCGACGGCATTGCCGGCCTGTTGCGCCGCCAGAAGGTGTTCGCCTACACCTACGAGGGCAAGCGCTACGACTGCGGCAGCAAGGAAGGCTTCCTGCAGGCCAACATCGAGCTCGGCATGGCCCACCCGCAGATCGGCGCCAGCGTGCGCGAGTACCTGAAGACGCTGGCGCTCTGACCCGGAGCGCGGCCGCACCCCATGAAAAAGCCGCCCGAGGGCGGCTTTCTTGCGCGGGCTGGCTCAGCTCAGCGCCTCCGCAACCAGTGAATGAACTCCTGGCCCTCGGTCTGCTGGTCGACCAGCTCGTTGCCGGTCTGGCGGGCAAAGGCCTGGAAATCGCGCACCGAGCCGGGGTCGGTGGCGACCACCTTCAGCGTCTGGCCGCTGCTCATGTCGGCCAGTGCCTTCTTCGCCTTCAGGATCGGCAGCGGGCAGTTCAGACCGCGGGTGTCGAGTTCCTTGTTCACTTCCATCGATATCCCCTGTTGCAACGATTCTAGGCCGACGCCCGGCCCCATTCGATCCACTGCGGCTCGATGCCGCGGGTGCGCTGCCAGTCGGCCAGCGCGAACCCGGTGCCGGCGGTCCAGCACTTCACCTCCGCCGGCTCGAACAGTCGATACTCCACCAGCTCCGGCGACAGCACGATCTCGCCGCGCGCCTTCACGTGGTAGGCCACGATGAGCTGGTTCATGCGCTGGAAATCATAGACACCGATCAGCGCGATCTGGCTCGCCCGCAGCGCGGTCTCTTCCAGCACCTCGCGCGCGATGCCCTCCTGAGGGGTCTCGCCGGCCTCCATGAAGCCGGTGATCAGGCCGAAGTTCCTGCCCGCCCAGGCCGCGTTGCGCGCCAGCAGCAGGCGTCCGTCGCGGTCCTCGCATTCCAGTACCGCAGCCAGCACCGGCGTCGGGTTGTTCCAGTGCGTCCAGGCGCACTGGGGACAGCGTAGCCGGGACTTGTCGCCGCCATCCTCGGCCGCGACGATCCATTCGAGCGCGGCGGCACAGCTCGGGCAGAAGCGGAACGCATGCGACATCGGAGGCTCAGGCCGGGAAGACCCCGGTCGACAGGTAGCGGTCGCCACGGTCGCAGACGATGAACACGATGGTCGCGTTCTCGACCGTCCTGGCCACCTCCAACGCCGCCCACAGCGCCCCGGCGGCTGAGATGCCAGCGAACAGACCCTCCTCGCGCGCCAGCCGGCGCGCCATGTCCTCGGCATCAGACTGGCTGACGTTGATGGTCTCGTCGACACGGCTGGGCTCGTAGATCTTTGGCAGATAGGCCTCAGGCCACTTGCGGATGCCGGGGATCCGCGAGCCTTCGCTGGGCTGCGCGCCGATGATGCGCACGCCGGGGTTCCTCGACTTCAGGTAGGTCGACACGCCGGTGATCGTGCCGGTGGTCCCCATCGCGCTGACGAAGTGCGTGATCTGCCTTCGGTGTCGTCCCAGATCTCGGGGCCGGTGGTCTCGACATGGATGCGCGGGTTGTCGGCATTGGCGAACTGGTCGAGCACGCGGCCCTTGCCCTCGCGTTGCAGGCGCTCCGCCAGGTCGCGCGCGTACTCCATGCCGCCGGCCTTGGGCGTCAGCACCAGTTCCGCGCCGAAGGCACGCATCGACTGCGCCCGCTCGATCGACAGGTCCTCCGGCATGATCAGCAGCATGCGGTAGCCTCGGATCGCCGCCGCCATCGCCAGCGCGATGCCGGTGTTGCCCGAGGTGGCCTCGATCAAGGTGTCGCCCGGCTTGATCTCGCCACGCTCCTCGGCGCGGCGGATCATGCTGATGGCCGGCCGGTCCTTCACCGACCCCGCGGGGTTGTTGCCCTCGAGCTTGCCGAGGATCACGTTGCCGCGCCGCTCGTTCTCGGCGCCCGGCAGGCGCACCAGGCGAACCAGCGGGGTTCGGCCGATCGTGTCTTCAACGGTCAGATAACGAGGCATCGGAGCACCTTTCTGAGGCAATTGTGGCAGCTGCCCGAAGCCCCCGTGGCAGAATCGCCGCGTTCCTTTCGTGCCTCGGTGGCGAAACCGGTAGACGCGCGGGACTCAAAATCCCGTTCAGCAATGAGTGTCGGTTCGAGTCCGACCCGAGGCACCACCCCCACCCTCACCCACGCTCCGGCAGCCGCGCTGCGGCCGATCCACCCGCGCCACATGCCTCCCCTGCCCCCGATCACCCAGGCCCTGATCCTGATCAACGTCGCGGTGTTCTGCCTCGACCAGTTCCTCGGCATGTGGTTCACGCGGCTGTTCGCGCTGTGGCCGCTGGGTGGCGGTTTCATGCCTTGGCAGGTGGCGAGCTACGCCTTCCTGCACGGTGGCATCGGCCATCTGTTCTTCAACATGCTGGGCCTGTGGATGTTCGGCGCGGAGCTGGAGCGTCTGTGGGGCACGAAGCGCTTCGTGCAGTTCTACGGCGCCAGCGTGCTCGCCGCGGCCGTAGCGCAGTTGCTGGTGGCCTGGCTGCTCAACTCGCCCTACCCGACCGTTGGCGCCTCGGGCGGCCTGTTCGGCCTGCTGCTGGCTTTCGGCATGCTGTTCCCGAACCGCACCATCATGCCGCTCTTCCCGCCGATCCCGATGAAGGCACGCACCTTTGTGATGGTGTTCGGCGGCCTGGAACTGCTGCTCGGCTTCATCAGCCCGACAGGCGGTGTGGCGCACTTCGCCCACCTGGGCGGCATGGCCGGCGGCTGGCTGATGATCCGCTACTGGCGCGGCCAAACTCCATTCGGTCGGCGCTGACGCCGGCCTAGGGTTGCCGCCTCGGCTCGCAGCCTTTTTGCCTGGCGCAAAGCCCTCAGACTCCCGTCGGGCTCGGTGACGGTTCATGCTGCGGCCATCCCTCGTGGAGGCCGAGATGTCACCCTCCCTTTTGCTTCGCCTGTCGTTCGCCCTGGTTCTGGGACTGTCCGCCGGCCTCGCTCACCCCGCACCGGACCGTCAGGGTAACGGCGAGGCTGCCGAATTCCCGGGCCAGCGCCTGGCGCTGAAACGGGCCAGCGATGCGGTGCTCGGGGTGCAGAGCACGGCGACCGAGGGCGCCAGCACGATCGACACGCTGGGCGAATACCGCGCCGGCTCCGGCGTCGTGATCGCCAGCGACGGCTTGGTGCTGACGATCGGCTACCTGATTCTCGAGGCGGAGGAGGTCGAGCTGGTGCTCGACAGCGGCAAGCGCATGCCGGCCCGCGTGGTGGCCTACGATCTGGCGACCGGCTTCGGCCTGGTGCAAGCGGTGCTGCCGCTGGGCATCGCGCCGGCGCAGCTCGGCCAGGCCCACGCGGTGGCGGAGGGCGAGCCGCTGCTGTTCGTGAGCGGCGGCGACGACGGGGCGCTGAGCGCCGCGGAGCTGGTGTCGCGGCGCGGCTTCTCCGGCTACTGGGAGTACCACATCGACGGCGCGCTGTTCACCAGCCCGGCCCGCCGCGACCACAGTGGTGCAGGGCTCTTCAACGCGCAGGGGGAGCTGATCGGCATCGGCTCGCTGCTCGTGCCCAGCGCGCCCGGCGACGGCAGCCGCCGTGCCGGCAACATGTTCGTGCCGGTCGACCTGCTGCCGCCGATCTTCGCGGAGTTGCGCGAACGGGGCGTATCGCGCGCCAGCATGCGTGCCTGGCTGGGAGTGAACTGCGTCGAGCAGGACGACGGCCTGCGCGTGGTGCGCGTGAGCCGCGACAGCCCGGCCGAGATGGCAGGGCTGCAGCCCGGCGATCTGATCCGCCGCCTCGATGGCGCGCCGGTCGGTGGCCTGGAGTCCTTCTACAAGATGCTCTGGAATGGAGGCAGCGCCGAGCGTGACCTGACCATCGAGGTGTTGCGCGAAGGCCGGATGCAGTCGGTGCCGGTGCACAGCATCGACCGCACGCAGACCTTGCGGCGCGCGCGCGGCATCTGACCGGCCCGCTCAGCCTCCGATCAGCCCCTCACGGACCGTCGGATAGCGCAGCACTACCCGCAATTCCTCGTGCAGGCGGCGGTTGAGCAGCCGCCGGGACTCGCTCATGAAACTCAGCCCGACCGGGGAAATCGCTTCGCCTGCGGCGGCCCGCGTGATGCGCGGCGGTCGCGGCAGCCCGGCCAGATCAGCCACCAGATCGAAGTAGTCGCCCATCTTCATCTCGGTGTCGTCGCTCGCATGGACCACTCGCTGCGGTCGCCCCCGGTGCAGCGCAGCGATGCAGCAGCGCGCCAGGTCGTCTGCGTGGATGTGGTTGGTGTAGACGTCCTCGTGCGCGGCCAGCACTGGCGTGCCGCGCACGACCCGTTCGCGCGGTGCGCCGCCGGGTCGATCGGTCGCGTAGATGCCTGGAATGCGCAGCAGCGTCACCCGCACGCCGCAGGCGCGACCGTGCCAGCGCAACTGCG
>NZ_AZND01000118.1:0-10958 GCF_000576205.1 Methylibium sp. T29
CCGAGCAGTGCGGCCGCACCACGCTGCCGCGCCTGCTGCCGGTGCGTGCCTTCGGCGAGTGGCAACGCGCGTTGCGGCCCGACGTGACCGAGGCGCGCTTCGTGCTGAGCCTGGCCGAGGGCACGCGCCCGTTCGTCGAGGCACTGCCGCCGGCACTGCGGGCCGGCCAAGGCCTCCTGTTCCTGAGCGGCCCCGAAGGCGGCCTCTGCAACACCGAGGATGCGCAGGCGCGCGCGGCCGGCCTGCAGCCGATCACGCTCGGCCCGCGGGTGCTGCGTGCGGAAACTGCGGCGCTGACCGTACTGGCAGCCGTGGCGGCGCTGTTCGGCTGAGAGGTGAGCCCGCGCGGGCACCGTACGCTGCCGAGGGACTCTGCGCCGCCGCTCGCCTGCGGGCCTCACAATCGGCGCGGGGACGGTCCCCGCGGGAGCACGTGATGGGTTTGCTGGACTCGGTGATCGGAGCCCTGGGCGGCTCCCAGGCGAACGGGCAAGGCGACGCGCTGCAGGCGGTGATCGCGATGCTGGCGCGCGGTGGACAGGGAGGCGGCGGGCTCGAGGGCCTGGTGCAGCAGTTCCAACAGGGCGGCCTGGGCGACCTGATCGCCTCGTGGGTCGGCACTGGCCAGAACCTGCCGGTGTCCGCCAGCCAGCTGCAGGACGTGCTGGGCAGCGACATGCTGTCGCAGTTCGCCCAGCAGCTTGGCCTGCCTCCGGGGGAGGCGGCCGGTCAACTGTCGCAGCTGCTGCCGCAGGTGGTGGACAAGCTCACGCCCAATGGCCAGCTGTCCGACATCGGCAGCTCAGGGCTGGGCGACCTGGGCAGCGTGCTGGAGCGGTTCAGCCGGCCCTGAAGAAACGACAAGGCCCGCACGCGGCGGGCCTGGTGTCGTGTGCGGACCGACGGCGAAACAGCCCGCCGCCCCGACCTCCGCGCCTTACTTCTTGCGGAACTTGCGCAGCGCAGCGATCTGCGCGGCCATGGCCGCGAACTCGCCCTGGGCCTTGGCGAAGTCGATGTCGCTCTTGGCGTTCTTCATCGCCTCTTCGGCGGCCTTCTTGGCCTCCTCGGCCTTGGCCTCGTCGAGATCGTGACCGCGGATCGCGGTATCGGCCAGCACCGTGACGCGGTCCGGCTGCACCTCGAGGATGCCGCCGGCCACGAACACGAACTCTTCCTCGCCGTTGTCGGCGCGCTCCACCCGCACCGCGCCCGGCTTGATGCGCGTAATCAGCGGCGTGTGTCGCGGATAGATGCCGAGCTCGCCCATTTCACCGGGCAGCGCGACGAACTTCGCTTCGCCCGAGAAGATCGAGGCTTCGGCGGAAACCACGTCGACATGAATCGTTGCCATGCTGAATCGTCCTTAGCGTGCAAGAAGGTTCAAGAAGCAAGCAGGCGGCGTTCGGATAGGCGCCGCGCGGACCCGGGCTTCCTGCCCAGTGCGCACGGCAACGACGCCCGAGCGCCGTCTGCGCCGCTTATTGGATCTTCTTGGCCTTTTCGAAGCTTCGTCGATCGTCCCGACCATGTAGAAGGCCTGTTCCGGGAGCGAGTCGCACTCGCCGGCCACGATCATCTTGAAGCCGCGGATGGTTTCCTTCAGCGGCACGTACTTGCCCGGCGAGCCGGTGAAGACCTCGGCCACGTGGAAGGGTTGCGACAGGAAGCGCTGGATCTTGCGGGCGCGCGCCACGGCCAGCTTGTCTTCCGGCGCCAGTTCGTCCATGCCGAGAATGGCGATGATGTCGCGCAGTTCCTTGTAGCGCTGCAGCACCTGCTGCACGGCACGGGTGGTGTTGTAGTGCTCTTCGCCGACCACGTTCGGGTCGATCTGGCGCGAGGTCGAGTCCAGCGGGTCCACCGCGGGATAGATGCCCAGCGAGGCGATGTCGCGCGAGAGCACCACGGTCGCATCCAAGTGGGCGAAGGTGGTTGCGGGCGACGGATCGGTGAGGTCATCCGCGGGCACGTAGACGGCCTGGATCGAGGTGATCGAGCCCACCTTGGTGGAGGTGATGCGCTCCTGCAGCCGGCCCATTTCCTCGGCCAGCGTCGGCTGGTAGCCCACCGCCGACGGCATCCGGCCCAGCAGCGCGGACACTTCGGTGCCGGCCAGCGTGTAGCGGTAGATGTTGTCGACGAAGAACAGCACGTCACGGCCTTCGTCGCGGAAGGACTCGGCGATCGTCAGGCCGGTCAGCGCAACGCGCAGACGGTTGCCCGGGGGCTCGTTCATCTGGCCGTAGACCATCGCGACCTTCGACTGCGTCAGGTCCTCCTGGACCACGACCTTCGAGTCCGACATCTCGTGATAGAAGTCGTTGCCCTCGCGGGTACGCTCGCCGACGCCAGCGAACACCGACAGACCCGAGTGGGCCTTGGCGATGTTGTTGATCAGCTCCATCATGTTCACGGTCTTGCCGACGCCGGCACCGCCGAACAGACCCACCTTGCCGCCCTTGGCAAACGGGCAGATCAGGTCGATCACCTTGATGCCGGTCTCGAGCAGCTCCTGCGACGGGCTCAGCTCGTCGTAGGCCGGCGCCTTGCGGTGGATCGGCATGCTCAGCTCGGCGCTGACCGGGCCGCGCTCGTCGATCGGGCTGCCCAGCACGTCCATGATGCGACCCAGCGTGGCCTTGC
Organism: Methylibium sp. T29; assembly: GCF_000576205.1. Classification (NCBI taxonomy): domain Bacteria; kingdom Pseudomonadati; phylum Pseudomonadota; class Betaproteobacteria; order Burkholderiales; family Sphaerotilaceae; genus Methylibium; species Methylibium sp. T29. Next base: position 2,647 of record NZ_AZND01000118.1, read on the forward strand.
CGACCGGCACGGTGATCGCCGCGCCGGTGTTGCTGACCATCAGGCCGCGGCGCAGGCCGTCGGACGAGCCCAGCGCGATGGTACGGACCACGCCGTCGCCGAGCTGCTGCTGCACCTCGAGCGTCAGAGCAGAGCCTTCCATCTTCAGCGCGTCATAGACACGCGGCATCTGGTCCCGCGGGAACTCCACGTCCACGACAGCGCCGATGCACTGGACGATCTTGCCGACGGCTGCTTGAGTGTTCGCCATTTTTCAGTTCCTTCAATCAATAGTCTTTGCGTTGCGTCTGCGGGTGCGTCGGGCCGTCAGCCCACCGCGGCCGCGCCGCTCACAATCTCTGAAAGCTCTTTGGTGATCGCCGCCTGGCGGGTCTTGTTGTAGACCAGCTTGAGCTCGCCGATCAGCGTGCCTGCGTTGTCGGTCGCGGCCTTCATCGCGACCATGCGCGCGGACTGCTCCGACGCCATGTTCTCGGCCACCGCCTGGTAGATCAGCGCCTCCACGAAGCGCAGCAGCAGGTCGTCGATGACGGTCTTGGCGTCGGGCTCGTAGAGGTAGTCCCAGCCATGTTCGCCGGCGTCAGCTTCAGCTTGTCGGAGGCCAGCGGCAGCAGCTGCTCGACCACCGGCTCCTGCTTCATCGTGTTGATGAAGCGCGTGTAGCAGAGGTAGACCGCGTTGAGCTTGCCCTCGGCATAGGCGTCGAGCAGCACCTTGACCGGCCCGATCAACCGCTCGAGGTGCGGCGCATCACCCAGCTGAGTGGCATGCGACACCACCTTGGCGCCGATACGGTTCAGGAAACCCAGGCCCTTGTTGCCGATCGCCACCGCCTCGGCCTTGCTGCCCTGCGACTCCAACTCGCGCAGCTTGCCGGTGACGGCGCGCAGCACATTGGTGTTCAGGCCACCGCACAGGCCCTTGTCCGTGGTGACGACGACGAACCCCGCGGTCTTGGCGGCCGTCGCGCTCACCGCCATGAAGGGGTGGGTGTACTCGGGGTTGGCCTGCGCGAGGTTGGCCGTGATGTTGCGGATCTTGTCCGCATACGGCCGGGCCGCGCGCATGCGCTCCTGCGCCTTGCGCATCTTCGAAGCCGCGACCATTTCCATGGCCTTGGTGATCTTCTTGGTGTTCTCGACGCTCTTGATCTTGCCGCGTATTTCCTTGCCGGCTGCCATCGCGCGCTCCTTGTCGTGAGAGGGTCAGGCGCTTACGCGAAGGACTTCTTGAAGGCACCGATGGCGGCGGCGAGCTCGGCTTCGCTGTCTTTGTCCAGCGCCTTGCTGTCCTCGAGCTTCTTCAGCAGCGCGGCGTAGCTGGTCTTCAGGAACTGGTGCAGGCCCGATTCGAAGGCGAGCACCTTCTTCACGTCAACGTCGTCGAGGAAGCCCTTGTTCACCGAGTACAGCGTCGCAGCCATCAGGCTGATCGGCAGCGGCTGGTACTGCTGCTGCTTGAGCAGCTCGGTCACGCGCGCGCCGCGGTCGAGCTGCTTGCGGGTGGCATCGTCCAGGTCGGAGGCGAACTGCGCGAAGGCGGCCAGTTCACGGTACTGCGCAAGGTCGGTCCGGATGCCGCCCGACAGGCCCTTGACCAGCTTGGTCTGGGCGGCGCCCCCCACGCGCGACACCGAGATACCGGCGTTGATCGCGGGGCGGATGCCGGCGTTGAACAGGTTGGTCTCGAGGAAGATCTGGCCGTCGGTGATCGAGATCACGTTGGTCGGCACGAAGGCCGACACGTCACCGGCCTGGGTCTCGATGATCGGCAGCGCGGTCAACGAGCCGGTCTTGCCCTTGACGGCGCCATTGGTGAATTTCTCGACGTAATCGGCGTTCACGCGCGCGGCGCGCTCGAGCAGACGGCTGTGGAGATAGAACACGTCACCGGGGTAGGCTTCACGGCCCGGCGGGCGGCGCAGCAGCAGCGAGACCTGGCGGTAGGCGACCGCCTGCTTGGACAGGTCGTCATAGATGATCAGCGCGTCTTCGCCGCGGTCGCGGAAGTACTCGCCCATCGTGCAGCCCGAGTAGGCCGACACGTACTGCATCGCTGCCGATTCCGAGGCGGAGGCCGCCACGACGATGGTGTAGCTCATCGCACCAGCCGCTTCGAGCGAGCGCACCACGTTCTTGATCGACGAGGCCTTCTGCCCGATCGCGACGTAGACGCAGGTCATGTTCTGACCCTTCTGGTTGATGATCGCGTCGATCGCCACCGCGGTCTTGCCGGTCTGGCGGTCGCCGATGATCAGCTCGCGCTGGCCGCGGCCCACCGGCACCATGGAGTCGATCGACTTCAGGCCGGTCTGCACCGGCTGGTCCACCGACTTCCGTGCGATCACGCCCGGCGCGACCTTCTCGATCACGTCGGTCATCTTGGCGTTGATCGGTCCCTTGCCGTCGATCGGCTGACCCAGCGCATTGACCACGCGGCCGATCAGTTCCGGGCCGACCGGCACTTCCAGGATGCGGCCGGTGCACTTGACCGTGTCGCCTTCGGAGATGTGCTCGTACTCGCCCAGGATCACGGCACCGACCGAGTCGCGCTCGAGGTTCAGCGCGAGACCGAAGGTCGGCTGGCCGTCCTTGGTGGCGGGGAACTCCAGCATTTCGCCGGCCATGACCTCCGACAGGCCGTGCACGCGCACGATGCCGTCGGTCACCGACACCACGGTGCCCTGGTTGCGGATGTCCGACGAGGCGCCGAGCCCCTCGATGCGGCTCTTGATCAGTTCGGAAATTTCAGCGGGATTCAGTTGCATGGCTAGCTCCCAGTCTCTTCAGGCGCCCTGCGGCGTCGACGACCGAACCCGACGACTCGCGCCTCCGGGCGGATTGATTCAAATACGGCTCAGGCGGTCAACGCGACCTTCATGTGCTCGAGACGGGCCTTGACCGAGGTGTCGAGCACCTCGTCGCCGACCACCACCCGGACACCACCGATCAGTTCGGGCTCGAGCTGCACCGTGGCGGACAGCCTGCGCCCGAAGCGCTTCTCCAGCGTCGCCACCAGGTCGGCCAGCGCGGCCGGCTCGATGGGGAAGGCGCTGTAGACGATGGCGTCGGAAACGCCCGAACTCGCGTTGACCAGCGCGTGGAACTGCGCGGCGACCTCGGGCAGCGCCGACAGGCGCCCGTTCTCGATCATGGCGCGCAGCAGGTTCTGCACACCCGGCACCAGCGTCTGCTTGGTGACGCCGGCGACGAGATCGAACACCTGCTGGGCCGCCACCTTCGGGCTGTCGGCGAACTGCCGCAGCACCGGGTCGGCAGCGACCGCGCCGAGCGCGGCCACCTGCTCGGCCCAGCCGGCCGCCTCGCCTTTCGGCGCGGCGCGGAACAGGGCCTCGGCGTAGGGGCGCGCGATGGTTGCGAGTTCTGCCATCGTCAGAGCTCCGTCTTCAGACGCGACAGCAAGTCGGCGTGGACGCCGGCGTTGACTTCGCGCTTGAGGATCTGCTCGGCGCCCTTGACGGCCAGCGCGGCGACCTGCTCGCGCAGCGACTCGCGCGCCTGCACCAGCTGTTGCTCGGCTTCCGACTTGGCGGCGGCGACGATCTTGCTGCCTTCCTCTGTGGCGCGCTTCTTGGCGTCTTCGACGATCGCGAGAGCACGCTTCTCGGCATCGGCCAGGCGGCGAGCATTCTCGTCACGTACGGAGGCAAGCTGTTCCTCGACCCGCTTGTTGGCCGAGGCCAGCTCGGTCTTGGCACGGTCGGCCGCGGCCAGGCCGTCGGCGATCTTGCTCGCGCGCTCGTCCAGCGCCTTCGTGATGGGCGGCCACACGAATTTCATCGTGAACCACGCCAGGATGAAGAACACCACCAGCTGCGCGAAGAGCGTTGCGTTCAGACTCACGGCAACACCTTTCTAGTGCGGTTGGAGGGACGGCCGGATTACTTCAGCACGAAGGGGTTGGCGAACGCGAACATCATCGCGATACCGACACCGATCAGGAAGGCCGCATCGATCAGGCCGGCGAGCAGGAACATCTTGGTCTGCAGCTCGTTCATCAGCTCGGGCTGACGGGCGGCCGATTCCAGGTACTTGCTGCCCATGATGCCGATGCCGATGCAGGCGCCGATGGCGCCCAGACCGATGATCAGGCCGGCGGCGAGGGCAACAAAACCGAGAACGTGTTCCATGGTGACTCCTTCAGAGGGGTGGTTGTAGTGAAAGAAAGAAGAACGAATCGAGCGCGAACGGTCAGTGGGCGTCGTGCGCCTGACCGACATAGACCAGGGTCAGCATCATGAAGATGAAGGCCTGCAGGGCGACGATCAGGATATGGAAGATCGCCCAGGCGGTGCCGGCCAGGATGTGGCCGATCCACATCGCGATGCCGGTGCCGGAGGCAAAGCCCACGCCCCCCATCAGCGCGATCAGCATGAACAGCAGTTCGCCGGCATACATGTTGCCGAACAGCCGCATGCCATGCGACACCGTCTTCGCGAGGAACTCGATGATCTGCATCGCGAAATTGAACGGATACAGGAACCACTTGTCGCCGAACGGCGCCGCGAAGAGCTCGTGCACCCAGCCACCGAGCCCCTTGATCTTGATGTTGTAGTAGATGCAGACCAGCAGCACGCCGCATGACAGGCCGAGCGTGGTCGACAGGTCGGCGGTCGGCACGACGCGCATGTAGGCGTGGTGCGGGTCGTGGCCGGCCGCACCGTAGATCGCTTCCCAGATGCGCGGAATCAGGTCCACGGGCAGAAAGTCCATCGAGTTCATCAGGAAGATCCAGACAAACACGGTGAGCGCCAGCGGGCCGACGAACTTGCGCGAGGTGGCGTTGTGGATGATGGACTTGGCCTGGTTGTCCACCATCTCGAGCAGCAACTCGACGGCGGCCTGGGTGCGACCCGGCACGCCGGCAGTCACGCCCTTGGCGACACGCCACATGAAGAACAGGCCGACGACGCCGAGCAGGATCGACCAGAACAGCGAGTCGACGTTGAACACCGAGAAATCCACGATGCTGGTCTGCTCGTGGCTCTGCAGGTGCTTCAGGTGGTGCCCGATGTATTCACCGGCAGTGGGTCCGTGTCCCGCAAGATTTCCTTCGGCTGCCATGAGTCAGTCTCGTCCCGCTTCGTTCTTCACCCGGCCCTGCCAGAGCAGCGCCAACCAGTTGACCTTCATGCACACGAGCATGGTGACCAGCAGCGCTGGCCAGCTCAAACCCGGCACGACCTTCGTGGCAGCCGCCAGCATGGCCACTGCCAAACCCACCTTCACCGCCTCCCAGAGCATGAAGCTGAACGCCGCGGCGCCCACTCCTGCCCCCGTGAGGCGGGTGATGCCGCGCGCCAACAGCGCGCCCGGCACCACCACGGCCGCGGCGCCGTAAAGCGCCGACCAGGCCAGTTCGCTGCGCTGGGTGACCAGCCCGATCAGGGCCGCCACCACCAAGCCGACCGCGGCCTGGGCCGCGATCACCCGCCAGGGTGAAACCGGCGGGTGCTTGGCCCTCAGAGCCTGGGCTTCTTCGGGGCTCAGGGTCTTGAAAGGCGCGTCGTCGTCCTCAGCTGCCCCAGGTCCGGGCCAGGCGTTGCGCACATCGGTGGAAGCGCGCTCGCTCATATTCGGACAGGTCAGATTCGGCAAAACCCCGGGAGTGTACGTGATAACCCGGAGCTTTCAACCCTCGCCGAGTCCGCTGATTCGCGTGCGCGAAAGCCTCTCGACGGACGCCCGCTGCCGTGTTAAGGGGCCAGCCGCCCCAGCCTGCTTCGGCCGCAGCCCTCCCGCGGGTCAGTAGGCGTGCGTCCCGACGTGGAGCGAGTGCACCGCCGCGGCATCCGGCGTGCGCAGCGCGTGCAGCGATGCCTGCGCCGCATGCACCAGCAACCCGAGGTCGGACCCCAGGCCGACGAAATCGAACCCGGCCGCGCGGACCTGGGTGGCCATTTCCGGCGTGCCGGCCAGCGTGCCGATCGGGATGCCCGCCGCACGCGCGCGCTCCGCCGCCTGCGCTGCCAGCTTCTGCACCGCCGGGTGCCGCGCATTGCCGCCATGCCCAAGGGCCGCCGAAAGATCGGCCGGCCCGATGAACAGCGCATCGACGCCCTCGACCGCGGCGATCTCCTCCAGCGCGTCGAGCGCCTGCGGCGTTTCGAGCTGCAGGATCAGAGCCACGCCCGCGTCGGCCGCCTGCGTATCGAGGCGCAGCGTGCCGTAGCGCGTGGCGCGGCTCATGCCGGCCACACCGCGCATGCCGAGCGGCGGATAGCGCGTGGCCGCCACGGCGCGCCGGGCCTCGGCGGCGCTCTGGACGAACGGCACCATCAAGGTGCTGGCACCCGCATCGAGCAGGCGCTTGAACAGCACCGCATCGTTCGCGGGCAGGCGCACGATCGGCACCAGCTTCGTCGTGGCCAGGGCTTGCAGCATCTGCACCACGCCCGGCAGCTCGAGCGGCGAGTGCTCCATGTCGAGCACCGCCCAGTCGAAGCCGGCATGGCCGATCGCCTCGGCCACCAGCGGGCTGGCCGACATGACCCAGGTGCCGAGCGGCACGCGCTGGTGGCTGGCGCGCGGGTGCGCGTCGATGCCACGGGCCGGGTTCTGCAACAGCTGCTTGAACGCATTCATCGCGGCCTCCCGGGCGACGCAACGGCGCCGCCTCGACACTCCACTTAACGATCTGGGACTCAGTACAGCGAGCCGGACCCTTCAAGCCCGACCCGCAGGTAGTGTGCGCCGGGAATCGGGTTGTAGTAGTAGGGTGGTACCTCCTCGAAGCCGAGCGAGGCGTACAGTTCTCGCGCGGCCTCCATGTCGTCGAGCGTGTCGAGCAGCATCGCCGAATAGCCGCGGCTGCGCGCGCGGTCGATCAGCGCCTGGGCGAGCAGCCGCCCCAGCCCGAAACGGCGGAAGGCGCGGCGCACGTAGAGGCGCTTCATCTCGCAGGCGTTCGCCTCGTCGGACTCGGGAAGTGGCCGCAAGGCGCCGCAGCCGGCCAGTTCGCCGTCGCAGTAGGCCAGCAGCAGCACCCCGGCGGGCTCGGCGTAGTCGCCCGGCAGCGCGGCCAGCTCGGCGTCGAAGTTCTGGAAGCACAGGTCGATGCCGAGCGCCTCGGCGTACTCGCGGAAGATCTGCCGGGTGGCCTCCAGCAGTTCCGGCGTGGCCGGTGTAAGCAGTTCAATGCCGGGACTGGTCATCGCCCGGCGAATTTACACCGCGCCGCCCACGTCGTGCGGCTCACAGCCGCAAGCTGCCGACGATGCAGGTCACCGAGTCGCCGCCGACCCAGAGGTCCGCACCGACCTGATCCACGTGCACCCGCCCCGCGCGCCCGAGCCGGCCCCCTTGGCTCGCGACGTAGCGCGCCGGCGCCAGCCCGGCGCCGATCAGCCACTGCGCCAGACCGGCGTTCAGGCTGCCGGTCACCGGGTCCTCGGGCACGCCGAGCGAGGGCACGAAGGCGCGCACCTCGAAGGCGGTGTCGTGACCCGGCGTCTGCGCCCCGATCACGCCGAGGTTGAGCGGCTGCATCGCGACGTAATCGGGCTCGAGCGCCAGCACGGCCGCGGCGCTGGGCAGCAGCGCGGCCACCCAGCCCGGTCCGTTGTCGACCCATTGCGTCGCCAGCAGTTCGCTCGCGTCGACGCGCAGGGCGCGGGCGATCTGCGCCCGCGTGGCCTCGTCGACGGCGCCGCTGCGGCGCAGCGGCGGCGCGGCGAACGCCAGCCGGCGGCCGTCACGTCGTATCCGCACGAGTCCGACACCGCATTCCTGCACCACCTCGTCCGTGCGTGGCCGGCCGCCCGCCTCGAGCCAGGCGTGGCAACTGCCGAGCGTGGGATGGCCGGCGAACGGCAGTTCCTCGGCCGGGGTGAAGATGCGCAGGCGGTAGTCGGCGGACGGATCGGTGGGTGGCAGCAGGAAGGTGGTCTCGCTGAGCTGGGTCCAGCGCGCGAAGGCCTGCATCTGCGCGTCGTCCAGGCCCTCGGCGTCGAACACCACCGCGACGGCGTTGCCGCGCAACGGCTCGGCGGTGAACACGTCGACCTGCGAGAAGCGGCGAGCGGGGTTCGCGCTCATGCGGCTCTCCTCAGCGAGAGCGCCGACCCGGCCTGCTCGGCCAGTGCCTCGTGCACCACGCGCCCGAGCGTGGCGATCGCAGTGTGCAGCTGCGCTGGCGTCAGCGTGACGAAGCTCAGCCGCAGCGTGCGCGGGTCGGCTTCGCCGGCATGGAAGGGCGCACCCGGCACGTAGGCCACGCCGGCGGCGATAGCGCGCGGCAGCAGCGCCGTCGCGTCCAGCCCCGGCGGCAGCCGCAGCCAGAAGAACATGCCG
>NZ_AZND01000119.1:0-10835 GCF_000576205.1 Methylibium sp. T29
GCTCGCCCGGGGTCACGAAGACGGCCTCGCCTCGCTCGCCGGCCGCGACGATGCGGCCGAGAGCGGTGGCGGCGTCGCGTTCGCCGGCGATGCCGGCCGGGTCGCCACGGGCGGCACTCTTCTTCGTGGCCTTCAGCGGCGCAGGTCCGACCAGCACGAAGTCGCCCAAGGCGATCGGACGGCGGTCGTGCACCAGGTTCTGCCGCTCCAACGCCCGTTCGAGTTCGGGCGCCTGCGTCAACGCGGCGTCCAGTTCTCCTCGTTCGAGCTGCGGCAGCAGCAGGCCGCTGGGGCCGGGTCGCCAGTCGATCGCCAGCCCCGTGTCGCGGGCGATGGCGGTGCGCAAGCGCGCGGCGAGGCCGGAGGCCTGCAGGTCGGCCTCGACCCCCACGGTGATCCGGCGATCCAGGCCGCGCTGGGCCCAGGCGGGCCCGACCAGCGCCACGGCCAGGGCGCCCAGAGCGCGGCGTCGTCGTCGATCGAACACGGGGGCTTGCATCACCCATGTTAAGGGGGGAGCCGCCGTGGACAGGGGGTGCCGGCGGGCGCCGCCGCCGGCAAGATCGGTTCAGCCTTTGGCTGACACCGCGGGGCGGGCGCGTCCGGCGCGCACTTCGAGGGTCAGGTCAAGGCGCAGAGAAAGGCCACGCATGTGGTCATGCACAAAGTGCATATCACCATCCTGTCACGCCGAAGTCACACCCCTACACTTTCTTTCAGGCATCTCCAGAGCAGTCCCGACCAGGGTGGGATCGATGCCGCCAGTGCCCGCCCCTCCTGCCGTTTTGCAGGCACTGACGAGATCCATTCCTTCCCGGAGAAACGATGAATCACCCCGCCATGCAAGGGCTTCGCGTCGAAGCGCCTGCCCATGTAAAGAACGCTCGCCTGATCGCCTGGGTGGCCGAGATGGTTGCGCTGGCCCAGCCCGCGGCGATCCACTGGTGCGACGGCTCGCAGGCCGAGTACGACCGCCTGTGCGGCCAGCTCGTCGAGGCGGGCACCTTCCGCAAGCTCAACGAGGCCAAGCGGCCGAACAGCTACCTGGCCTGGAGCGATCCGAGCGACGTGGCGCGCGTCGAGGACCGCACGTTCATCTGCTCCGAGAAGAAGGAAGACGCCGGCCCCACCAACAACTGGACCGCGCCCGAAGAGATGCGCGCTCTGTTGCAGACCGGCCGGGCCGACGGCACGCCCGCTCTGTTTGCCGGCTGCATGCGTGGCCGCACGATGTATGTCGTGCCGTTCTCGATGGGACCGCTGGGCTCACCGATCGCGCACATCGGCGTCGAGCTGTCCGACTCGCCCTACGTCGCCGTCAACATGAAGATGATGACGCGCATGGGCAAGCCGGTGCTGGAGGTGCTGGGCAGCGACGGCGACTTCGTGCCGTGCATGCACACCGTCGGCGCGCCGCTGGTCCCCGGCCAGAAGGACGTGGCCTGGCCATGCAACAAGACCAAGTACATCGTCCACTACCCCGAGACGCGCGAGATCTGGAGCTACGGCTCGGGCTACGGCGGCAATGCACTGCTGGGCAAGAAGTGCTTCGCGCTGCGCATCGCCTCGACGATGGGCCGTGACCAGGGCTGGCTCGCCGAGCACATGCTGGTGCTGGGCGTGAAGAACCCGCAGGGGCAGAAATTCCACGTGGCCGCCGCCTTCCCCAGCGCCTGCGGCAAGACCAATTTCGCGATGCTGATCCCGCCCGCCGGCTTCGAGGGCTGGGAGGTGACGACCATCGGCGACGACATCGCCTGGATCAAGCCGGGCGCCGACGGCCGCCTCTACGCGATCAACCCCGAGGCGGGCTACTTCGGCGTGGCGCCAGGCACCAACGACCAGACCAACCCCAACTGCATGGCCTCACTGCAGCGCGACGTGATCTTCACGAACGTGGCGCTGACCGACGACGGCGACGTCTGGTGGGAGGGCATGACCGCCTCCGCGCCCGCCCACCTGGTGGACTGGCAGGGCAAGGACTGGACGCCGGCGCTGGCCAAGGAAACCGGCGCGAAGGCAGCGCACCCCAATGCACGCTTCACCGTGGCCGCCATCAACAACCCGGTGCTCGACGAGAACTGGGACAACCCGGCCGGCGTGGCGATCGACGCCTTCATCTTCGGCGGCCGCCGCTCGACCACCGTGCCGCTGGTGACCGAGGCGCGCGACTGGGTCGAGGGCGTCTACATGGCCGCGACCATGGGTTCCGAGACCACCGCCGCAGCCGCCGGCCAGCAGGGCGTTGTGCGCCGCGATCCGTTCGCCATGCTGCCCTTCATGGGCTACAACATGAGCGACTACTTCCAGCACTGGCTGACGCTCGGCCGCAAGCTGCAGGACGCCGGCGCCAAGCTGCCGAAGATCTACTGCGTCAACTGGTTCCGCAAGGGCGCCGACGGCAAGTTCGTCTGGCCGGGCTACGGCGAGAACATGCGTGTGCTGAAGTGGATGCTCGAGCGAGTGCAGGGCAGTGCGCAGGGCAGCGAGAACGTCTTCGGGGTCAGCCCGCGCTATGAGGATCTGGCGTGGAACGGTCTGGACTTCACGCCGGCGCAGTTCGGCAGCGTGATCGGCGTCGACCGGGCCGCGTGGCAGCAGGAGCTGGAACTGCATGCGGAGCTGTTCGCCCAGCTTGCCCACCACCTGCCGCCCGAGCTTCCGGCCACCAAGGCCCGCATCGAGCAGCGACTGGCCGGCTGAACGGTCCGGGACCGGGTCGCCGGCGCCCCACGAACAAGGCCGCCCGAGGGCGGCCTTGTTCGTGGGGCGCGACCGTGGCTCAGAGCCGCACGGTGGCGCCGCGGTACAGCGCGTCGACCGTGCGACGGGCCGCGCGCTGGTCCAGCGAGACCTCGCTGAACTGGTCGAGCCACGCCGCCGGGGCGCTGCCCGCCGTGGGCCGCGGCGTGTCGCCGCCGAAGATCTGAAAGGCGGTGCCGACCGACCCGACCGACTCGGCGATCGCGGTGCCGAGCACTTGATAGATGTTCACGAGAATCCTCGAGGTGAATGACGGACTGCGCCGCCGATGCTGTAGATATTAAGGGTTAACCCTCGATTTGCGAATGCCGTTGCGGCATGCGGGCGAGCGGTCGCCCGCATGGCGGCGCTCAGGAGCGCTGCGTCTCGCGTTCCCAGCGCCGCGCGGCGCCGCGCAGGTCGGCGGCCAGGCCGGGATCGATGCTCTGGTATTTGTCAGCGAGCGCCCACAGTTGCGGCAGGTCTTGCCGCGGATCGTGAGCTTGCCGGCGCTTCGCCAAGCGACCGGCGGCCCATTGCCAAGCGGCTGCGACCGCGCGGGCCAGGGGTTCGGCGCCACGGGGGGCCTTGCGAGGGGCCACGGCCTGAATGCTGATGGTGCTCATGACATGAACCTTTCCGTTCGTTCGGCCGAAGCCAATGACACAATTCTAGGGAAAACCCTTAGTCCGCGCACTCGACAAGGTCGTCTCCGCCGACGCACCGCGAAAAAGCGTGGCATCCGACCGGCATAGGACAATGGCTGCCATGTCTGCCTCCGCCCATTCCGCGCCCCTGACCGACCCGGAGATCACCGAGCTCGACGATCTGCTGGCCGCGATTCCCGAACCGCTCGAACCGCTGGACGCCGTGATGCTCGACGGCTACCTGTGCGGCGTGATCGCCCAGCCCGAACTGATCGACCCGGCGCGCTGGCTGCCACCGGTGTTCGACTGGAACTTCGGTGATCCCGACCAGCCCGACGCCGGCGTCGAGCTCACGCCGGACACCGCCGGCTGGCATGCCGCGAAGCACGAACGCCTGCTCGCGCTGGTGATGCGCCATTACGCGGTGCTGGAGCGACAGTTGCGCGAAGACGCGTGGTTCGACCCGCTGGTGATGCAGCCCGACGATGAGCAGGGCCACCCGCTCGAGGGCGCCGCGGCCATCGGGCCCGCCTTTGCGCCGTGGGCGATCGGCTTCGAGCACGCGCTGAACCAGTTCGACGCGCTCGAATCGCTCAAGCACGCCGACCTGCCGGACCTGCTCGCCTGCGTGCGCCGCCACTTGCCCGAGCAGACCGGCGACGACGCGGCATTCAAGAAGGCGCTCGACGACGAGCACCCGCTGCGCGGCATGGACGAGGCGATCGAGGATCTGGTGTCCAACGTGGTGGCGCTGGCCGATCTGGCCCGTGGCGAGCGACTCAAGGTCGAGACCGTGCGGCGCGCCGGCCCCAAGGTCGGCCGCAACGACCCTTGCCCCTGCGGCAGCGGCAGGAAGTTCAAGCAGTGCCACGGCCGCAACGCCTGAGCCGGCGGCGGCATCCTGGCCGCGGCCGGGCGCGCTGAAGGGCCCGGCCCGTGCGACTGCAACTGCTGTCGGATCTGCATCTCGAGACCGAGGCCTACACGCCCGAACCGTCCGGGGATGCCGAACTGCTGGTGCTGGCGGGCGATATCGACAGCCGCTGGGACGGGCTGGAGCGCTTCGCGCGCTGGCCGGTGCCGGTGCTGTTTGTCGCCGGGAACCACGAGTTCGACCGGCGCGAGCTGCGCAGTGCCTGGCCGGCGCTGCGCGAGCGCTGCGCTTCGCTCGGCATCACGCTGCTGGAGCGCGAGCAGCACCTCCGCACCGACAAGGCAGGTCGTCGCATCCGATTCGTGGCGACGACCCGCTGGTGCGACTTCGACCTGTTCGGTGCCGCGGGTCGCGAGCGGGCGATGCGGGCAGCCGGCTACTTCATGCATGTCATGCGGGCCCGCTGCGACGGCCGGCTGTTCGACGCGGCCGCGGTGCGCGACGAGGCACTGGCCTGTCGCGCCTGGCTGGCGCAGGCGCTGGCGGAGCCGACCGATGCCGACGCCACCGTCGTGATCACCCATTACGGGCCGAGTCTGCGCAGCGTCGACCCGCGCTATGGCGAGCAGCCCGGGTCGGCGAGCTTCTGCAACGCCGACGACGAACTGCTGCCGTTCGCCGACCTGTGGCTGCACGGTCACCTGCACTGCCGCCACGACTACAGCGTGGAACACCCGCCCGGCATGCCGCGGGCCCGCACCCGTGTGGTCAGCAATGCGCGCGGCCATGCCCGCAAGGGCGAGGCTGCGGGTCACGACGGTTTGCTGTGCATCAACGTCTGAGCGCCGTGGCTTGCGGCACACTGACAGCTCCATCCTGCACGAGGAGCGAACGATGAAGATCCTGGCCGCCGTCGATGGCAGCAGCTACACGAAGCGCATGCTCGGCTACCTGACGGCGCATGCCGAATGGCTGGTCGCCGGGCACGACATCACCGTGCTCACCGTCAGCGCGCCGGTACCGCCACGCGCGGCAGCGGCGCTCGACCGGGACACGATCCAGTCCTACTACGAGGACGAGGCGGAGAAGGTGTTCAAGCCGATCCGCGCGTTCTTCGCCAAGCAGGGCGTGAACGCCACGTTCGTGCGCAAGACCGGCCACGCGGCCGAGGTCATCGGCAAGACCGCCGAAGCCGGCAAGTTCGACCTGCTGATGCTCGGCTCCCACGGCCACGGCGCGCTGACCGGCATGGTGATGGGCTCGATCACCACCAAGGTGCTGGCATCCTGCCGGACCCCGGCGCTGCTGATCCGCTGAATGCGGCCGTTCAGGCCCGCGCGCCGACCAGGCCGCGGAAGCAGGTGCGCAGCAGCCACTCGATGATCTGCGCGTCGCTGTGCTGGCCGCCGGCCTTCAGCAGGCCGAGGACCGGATCGCAGGCGCGCGCGAACAGCGTGTAGAGCACCACCTCGGCCGGTAGTTGGCGGTCGATCTCGCCATCGGCCTGCGCAGCGGTGATCCAGGCGCCCAGCCGGTCACTGACCTCGAACAGCCGATCGAGGTAGCCGCGGTTCGCCATCAGCGCATTGCGCAAGGTCGAGTTCTGCGCCGGGAGCGACGGCATCTCGCCCGCCAGCTGGACCTCGAGGGTCCAGCGCGCAACGGCTTCGAGCCGTGCGATCGGCCGCAGTTGATCATCGGTTGCCAGGATCTCCGTGAAAGCGAGCGCCCGCTCCAAGACGCGAACCATCGCGGCCGCCGCCAGCTCTTCCTTGGACGTGAAGTGCTTGTAGAGGCTGGCCTTGGCGATCCCCACGTCGGCCGCCACCTCGTCCACCGTCATCGCCTCGAAGCCCTTTTCCGCCAGCAGGCGGTTGACCGAGGACACGATCGCGTCCTCGCGCGCGCGCAGCATCTGTTCACGGAAGGAGGTTTTCGCCATCCCGGAATTGTAGGAGTGCGCCTGCCGCGCTGTACTGACGGGTCGCGGCGCTACTCGCGAGTCGCCTTGCGCCGCGCGCGCCGGCGCGGTCGCCGTGAGGCTCTGAGACACTCTCGGGGTACACCCCCTCCTCGACCCTGACCGGATCCCCGTGCGAACTGGACCATGACCTCTCAACCGCGCTATTTCTGGGAAGACTTCGGCGTCGGCAGCGTGCGCGAGTTCGGCGCCCACACGCTCGGCCGCGACGAGATCGTGCGCTTCGCCAGCGAGTTCGATCCGCAACCCTTCCATCTCGACGAGGAAGCCGGCCGGCAGTCGCTGTTCGGCGGCCTGGCGGCCAGTGGCTGGCACACCTGCGCGCTGGTGATGCGCATGATGTGCGACGAATACCTGCTCGATTCGTCCAGTCTCGGCTCGCCCGGACTCGAGCAGCTGAAGTGGCAGAAGCCGGTGCTGGTGGGCGACACGCTGCACGTGCGGATGACGGTGACCGACGCCCGCCCCATGACGAGCAAGCCGCACATCGGCCTGGTGCGCACCCGCTGGGAAGCGCTGAACCAGCGTGACGAGGTGGTGCTGGTGATGGAGGCTGGAACATGTTCCGCCGCCGCGACGTCCCGGCGCCATGAGCACGCCGCGCGCCCAGGCGCCGAGCTTCACGGCGGCGCATTTCCGCGCCGCGCTGGGCATGTTCGCGACCGGCGTGACCATCGTGACGGCACGCACCGCCGAGGGGCAGCGCGTGGGCCTGACGGCCAACTCCTTCAATTCGGTGTCGCTGGCGCCGCCGCTGGTGCTGTGGAGCCTGGGGCGAAGCGCCGGCACCATGCCGGCCTTCGCGCGCGGCTCGCACTACGCGATCAACATCCTGGCGGCCGACCAGCGTGAACTGGCCGAGCGCTTCGCGAGCAAGACCGCCGACCGCTTTGCCGGGGTGGCCTGGCGCGAAGGCGGTAGCGGTGCGCCGCTGATCGACGGCGCGGCCGCGGTGTTCGAGTGCTTCAACCGCAGCCAGTATGAGGAAGGCGACCACGTCATCTTCGTCGGCGAGGTCGAGCGCTGCAGCGTGACCGTCGGCGCGACACCCTTGATCTTCCATGGCGGGCGCTATTTCAGCGAACTGCCGCTCTGAGCGTTGCATCGCTCGGGGATGTGCAAATGACAAGGCCCGCCGAAGCGGGCCCTGCTGCGATACGAGCGGCGTTCAGTTGCGGCGTGTGCGGCGGCTGACCACGAAACCCATCACCAGGAAGGCGGCGAGCAGCTGCATGTAGGTGCTCGGCTCCGGCAGCGCGGTCACGTCGGCCGACTCCTGCACCGTGGAGCGAGCGGACAGCGCCTGGGTCGCATCGGCGTGGGTCGTCTGCGTGGCGACGCCGGCATTGATGGCCTCGGTGGCGGCGCTGGCCGTGCCAGCCACCAGCAGGCTTGCCGTGACGATCAGGGTCTGAAGGGCCTTGTTCATGGAGTGCATCTCTTGCCGTGGAGTCGTTGAGCAAGAGTTTGTCCGGCCGGGGCGGTGGCGGCAGCCCCCCCTTCGCGGGTGAGGCCCCCCGTGGTTCAGGGGGCTCGAAAGACGCATTCGAGGACTTGAGTCGGGTGCGCGTGAACAAGTCACGCAGCCCGCCGTCAAGGCGCGGCGGGGCGCCGTGCCGGATCGATGTCCACGTATTGCCACCAGTCGAGCCAGAACGGCGCACGCCGGTAGCCGACCACCCACGGATAGGCGAGGTCGGTGAGGATGCGGTGCACATGCACGCGATAGGGCGCATACGCCACCAGCAGCTTGGTCGCCTGGTCGAACAGGGCCTGGCGCTCGGGCCCGTCGGGCAGCGCATTGAGCTGCTCGTAGACGCGGTCGAAGGCCGGCAGCGCGAAGCGCGCGAGATTGCCCTTGCCGACCGACGCTCCGTAGGCGCGCTCCAGCGAGCCCTGGCCATCAGGTGAGCCCGCGCTGGAGCCCACGCGCCACAGCATGAAGCGCCCCGACCGCGCCGACTTCAGGTTCTCGGGCCACTGCGCTGTCTTGAGCACGGCGCGCAGCCCCAGCGCGTCCATGTTCTTCTTCCACAGCTCGTCGAGCTGACGCGAGGCCTGGTCCGACTGCGTCTTCATCTCAAGCACCAGCGGCTGGCCGTCGGGCTGCTCGCGCCAGCCGTCGCCGTTGCGGTCGATGTAGCCGTAGAGATCGAGCAGCGCCTTCGCGCGCGGCAGGTCGAAGGCGCTCATCTCGGTGCGCAGGTCGCTCCGGTAGCCGCTGGTCAGCGGCGGCATGATCGATTGCGCCGGGATCGCCTGGCCGCGCCGCACCAGCTGGATCTCGCGGCCGATGTCGGTGCCGAGCGCCATCGCGCGGCGCAGCGCCACCTTCTCCGGCGTGTAGCCGCCGACCAGCGGGTCCTCCATGTTGAAGACGGTCAGCGTCACGTCGGCACCGGGCACGCGGAACATCTGCAGACCGCGCTTGGCCAGGTTGGGGGCCAGCGTGCCGCCCGGTACGGCCTGGTCGACGAACTCGTTGGGCAGCCGCTCCAGCACGTCCTGCTCGCCGTTCAGGAAGGCCAGCCAGCGCGGCTGCGACTCCTCGATCACGGCGATCTCGACCCGGTCGACCATCGGCAGGCGCCGGCCCTTGAAGCGCTGCAGCAGCGCCTGGCCCTCGGCATCGTCTGCGTTCGGCTGGGCATCGTAGACCACCTCGCGATAGCGCGGGTTGCGCTCGAGCGCCATGCGCGAGCTGCGCCGCCATTCGGTGAGCCGGAACGGCCCGGTGCCGACCGGGTGCTCCATGATCTTGTCACCGTAGGCCTCGACCACCTCGCGCGCCACCGCGCCCACCACGTCGGAGGCCCAGCCGTAGAGGTGCCGTGGCCGCGGCTCTCGCAGCTGCACGCGGAAGGTGTAGCGGTCCAGCGCCCTCAGGCCCTCGACCTCGCGGTCGTAGTCGAACGGCTGGCCCTTCAGTGCCGCCTCGCGCAACTCGGCGAGTCCGATGATCTTCTCTTCTTCGAGCCCGGGCTGGGCCGGACTCTTGAGCTTGGGGTCGAAGACGCGCTTGACCGCGTAGACGTAGTCCTGTGCCGTCAGCTCGCGCGGCTTGCCCTTGAAGGCCGGATCGTCGGCGAAGTAGATGCCCGGCCTGATGCGGAAGGTGAAGCTGCGGAAATCGTCCGACACCTCGGGCATCGCCGCGGCGGTCGAGGGCCGCAGCTTGAAGGGCCGTGCGAGGTGGTCGTAGCCCAGCGGCGGCTCGAAGATGTGGGCCGTGATGATGCGCGAGTAGAGGTCGCTCACCTGCACCGGATCGAAGCCGGTCTCGGCCACCGGGAAGGCGTAGCGCAGGACCTTGGTCTCGGCCGCGAGGGCGGCGGCTGTCGTGCAGCAGGCCAGTGCCGCGAGCAGCAGCGCGCGCAGGGGGCGGGAGAGGCTCATGGGCGGGGCGGGCGGCTTCCGGTCGACGTGGCTGCATGCTATCGCGCACTCGGGCTTGTCCCGGCATCGGGGGAGCGACGCGATCAGGCTCTAGACTCGCGCCTGCACACACCCGTCGGCGGGCCCGCGCAGCGCGGCCGCTGCGATCCGTTTCCTGGAGTGCTTCGGCGATGGCGGCCTACCTGATCCGACGCCTGTGGCAAATGATCCCGACATTGGTCGGGGTCGTGCTGCTGGTGTTCTTCCTGTTCAAGACCTTCGGGGGCGACCCGGCCGAGATCCTCGGCGGCCTGAACGCCAGTGCCGAGCAGGTCGACGCGATCCGCGAGCAGCTCGGCCTGAACAAGCCGGTGTGGCAGCAGCTGTGGATCTTCGTGCAGCAGATCGTCACCTTCGATTGGGGCAAGAGCTGGGCCACCAACGAGGCGGTCAGCTCGCTGTTCGCGAGCCGCCTGCCGGCCACGCTGACGGTGATGACGCCGATCCTGCTGCTCGACGTGCTGCTGGCGATTCCGTTCGCGCTGGCCGTCGCCTACGTGCGCGGCTCGCTGACCGACCGCGCGATCATGGTCATCACCACCATCGCGCTGTCGATCAGCTTCCTGGTCTACGTGATCGTCGGCCAGTACGTGTTCGCGTTCCGGCTCGGCTGGTTCCCGGTGCAGGCTGGAGCGACAGCGTGTGGACCAACCTCGCGGTCTACGCCCCGCTGCCGGTGCTGCTGGCGGTGATGGTCGGCATCTCGCCGCAGACGCGGCTCTACCGCAGCTTCTTCCTCGACGAGATCGGGCAGGACTATGTGCGTACGGCACGCGCCAAGGGCCTCACCGAGACACGCATCCTGCTCAAGCATGTGCTGCGCAACGCGTTGATCCCGATCCTGACCAACGTGGCGGTGGCGCTGCCGGGCATCTTCGTCGGCTCCTTCCTGATCGAGACCTTCTTCTCCATCCCGGGCCTCGGACGCGAGGTGCTGCTGGCGGTGAACCGCAGCGACTATCCCGTCATCCAGGCCGTCACGATCTACATCGCGGTCATCACGATGCTGGTCAACCTGGCGACCGACGTGCTCTACAAGCTGGCCGACCCGCGGGTGGTGCTGAAATGAGCGCGCTGCCGATCGACGCGGTGACCGCGGCCACCGGCCCGGCGCGCTCCGAGGGCGTGTGGGCCGCAGCCTGGCGGCGCCTGCGCG
>NZ_AZND01000120.1:0-10749 GCF_000576205.1 Methylibium sp. T29
GCACTTCGCCGGCCGCGACGGCGGCAGCACCGCCTTCGATGCCGAGGTGCTGGGGCGCTGCGGGCCCGACGGCTCGCTGTTCCACCTGCGCCTGCCCGGCGACCCGTTCGCGCTGCTCGAACGCCACGGCCACGTGCCGCTGCCGCCCTACATCGAGCACGGCGACGATGCCGACGACGAGCGCCGCTACCAGACCGTGTTCGCGCGTGCGCCCGGCGCCGTGGCCGCGCCGACGGCGGCCCTGCATTTCGATGCCGAGGTGCTGGCGGCGCTGGAGGCGCAGGGGGTCGCACGTGCGAGCGTGACGCTGCACGTCGGCGCCGGCACCTTCCAGCCGGTGCGCGTGGAGCAGCTGGCCGAGCACCGCATGCACAGCGAGTGGTTCGAGCTGCCGGGGGCCACCGTCGACGCGATCGCGCGCACCCGCGCGGCCGGTGGGCGGGTGGTCGCGGTCGGCACCACCACGCTGCGGGCGCTGGAGTCGGCCGCGCTCGGCGGCGAACTGCAGGCCGGCGCGCGCGAGACCGACATCTTCATCACCCCGGGCTTCACGTTCCGCGTGGTCGACCGGCTGCTGACCAACTTCCACCTGCCGCGCAGCACGCTGATGATGCTGGTCAGCGCCTTCGCCGGCCACGAGCGCATCCGCACGCTCTACACGCATGCGATCCGCGAGCGCTACCGCTTCTTCAGCTACGGCGACGCCATGCTGTTGCAGCGGCGCTAGCAAAGCGTCGCGTGCGCGCCGCATCGTTTGCTCCACGGCGCTCCATCGTGGAGTGACTCCGCGATGGCTTGACGTGGCGCAAGGCGCAGCGCGTGCCAGTCCCTAAGGTGGCGTCGACGACCCGTCGATTCCCACCACGAAGGACCCTTGCCGTGAAGCCCGTTGCCGTTCGTTCTTTCTCTCCGGCCCTTTGCGCCCTGTGGCTCGCTGCCGCGCAGGCGATGGCCGCTCCCGATGACGCCGCGATGCTGAAGCTGGCCACCGGCAGCGGCTGCATGACCTGCCACCATGTCGAACCCGGTGCGAAGGGCCCCGACGGCCTGCCGCCGATCGGTCCGGCGTGGCGCGATGTCGCGGTCAAGTACAAGGGCCAGTCCGGGGCCGAGAAGCAGCTCACCGCCACGGTACTGGCGGGCTCCAACCCCTACGACAGCCACTGGAAGGGCAAGGTCAGCGGCCTGGCGATGCCTCCCAATCGCGTCGCGATCAGCGAGCCCGACGCGCGCCGGCTGGTGCAGTGGATCCTGAGCCGCGACGCGAACAGGCCCTAGGCATCGCCTCTCGGGCTCAGTGCGAAGGCTGCTGGTTCTGGTGCGCGAACAGCGACACCAGCCAGCCCAGCAGCGCCACCGGATAGAGCACGCCGATCAGCACCTGCAGGATGGCCAGCGAGCGCGCCGCGGCGTGCACCGGCGTGATGTCGCCATAGCCCAGCGAGGTGAGCGTGACGAAGGAGAAGTAGTTGAGCCGCGCCACCAGCGCGGCATAGTCCACCGGCTGGCCGAACATGAAGTAGGCGCCGTCGCCGGCGTAGATGGCCACCAGCCGGTGCGCCTGCGCGAACGCCAGGCCGATCAGCAGGAAGGCGGCGATCGCGCCCAGCACGCGGTGCACGTTGATGCGGCCGGCGGCCAGCGTGTAGGCCAGCGTCAGCCAGCCCAGCACCACCAGGTTGACCATCGCGAACAGTGCGTCGGCGCCGCGCAGCTCGCTGTCGGGCAGCCACAGGTTGGCGACACGGATCACCAGGCTGCCGAAGGCGGTGGCGACGAACCAGCGGCCCGCGAGCGTGTGGTCGGACAGCATCCACACGCCGAGCGCCAGCATCGCCAGGAAGCCGGCGTCGGCCAGGTGCCGGTTGAGCCAGCCCACCTCGACCAGCGGTGGCAGCAGCACCACCTCGGCGAGCAGCAGCAGCGTCAGCACGCTGAGACTGCGGTCGGTGACGGCCTGGCGGGTCAGGCGGCGGAACACGCGTTGAACGATCGGCAGCATGCGCGCGAGCTTAGCCGGCGCGCGGGCCGCTGCGACAATCCGGCATGCTCCGCTTCGATCTGCTGCACACCGAAGGCCATGCGCGCCGTGGCCGCCTCACGCTCAACCACGGCGTGGTCGAGACACCGATCTTCATGCCGGTCGGCACGTACGGCACCGTCAAGGGCGTGATGCCGGCCTCGCTGGAGGCGATGGGCGCGCAGATCATCCTCGGCAACACCTTCCACCTGTGGCTGCGCCCCGGGCTCGACGTGCTGCGCCAGTTCGGCGGCCTGCACCGCTTCGAGAACTGGCAGCGCCCCATCCTCACCGACAGCGGCGGCTTCCAGGTCTGGTCGCTCGGTGCGATGCGCAAGATCAGCGAGGAGGGCGTGAAGTTCGCGTCACCGGTCAACGGTGACAAGCTGTTCCTCACGCCCGAGACCAGCATGCAGATCCAGACGGTGCTGAACTCCGACATCGTGATGCAGTTCGACGAGTGCACGCCCTACGAGACCTCGGGCCACCTGACGACCGAGCAGGAAGCACGTGCGTCGATGGAGCTGAGCCTGCGCTGGGCGGCGCGCTGCAAGACCGAGTTCGCGCGGCTCGAGAACCCCAACGCGCTGTTCGGCATCGTGCAGGGCGGCATGTTCGAGCCGCTGCGCCAGGCCTCGCTCGACGCGCTGGTGGCGATGGACTTTCCCGGCTACGCGATCGGCGGCGTCAGCGTCGGCGAACCGAAGGACGAGATGCTGCGCATCATGGCGCACACGCCGCACCGCCTGCCGGCCCACAAGCCGCGCTACCTGATGGGCGTGGGCACGCCGGAAGACCTGGTCGAGGGCGTGACCCAGGGCGTCGACCTGTTCGACTGCGTGATGCCCACGCGCAACGCCCGCAACGGCCACCTGTTCACCCGCCACGGCGACCTGCGGCTGCGCAACGCGCGCTACAAGACCGACGAGCGGCCCATCGACGAGAGCTGCACCTGCACCGCCTGCAACGGCTTCAGCCGCGCCTACCTGCACCATCTCGACCGCTGCGGCGAGATGCTCGGGCCGATGCTCACCAGCATCCACAACCTGCATTACTTCCTGAACCTGATGCGCGAGGTGCGCGAGGCACTCGACGCCGGGCGCTTCGAGGCGTTCCGCGCGCAGTTCCGGGCGGACCGGGCACGGGGCGTCTGAGGGCGGCGCTTCAGGCCGCCAGCATCGCCGCCACGCGTTCGCGCAGGCGCTCCGGCGTGACCTCGACGGCGGCCAGCGGCGCCGCGGCGCTCAGGCCCACGCGGCTCCACAGTCCGCGCCGGAACGGTTGCGTCATCGCGGCACCGCTCGCACGCGAGAAGAACGACCCCCACAGGTCGTGCAGCGCCAGCGGGACCACCGGCACCGGGTGGGTTTCCAGGATCTTCATCACGCCGCCCTTGAAGGGCTGCAGGGCGCCGTCGCGGGTGATCGCGCCTTCCGGAAAGATGCACAGCAGCTCACCGTCGTCCAGCACCTTGCGGGCCTCGGCGAAGGCGCGCTCGTAGGTGGCTGGATCGTCCTTCTGCGGGGCGATCGGGATCGCCTTGGCGAGCCGGAACAGCCAGCCCAGCACCGGCGTCGCGAAGATGCGGTGGTCCATGATGAAGCGGATCGGCCGCGGGCTCGCGGCCATCAGCAGGATCGGGTCGACGAAGCTCACGTGGTTGCACACCAGCACCGCAGCGCCGGTGGTGGGGATGTGCTCGTCGCCGTGCACGCGGAAGCGGTAGACCAGGCGCGTCGCGATCAGGGCGATGAAGCGCAGCAGGTATTCCGGCACCAGCAGGAAGATGTAGGCAGCCACCACCGCGTTCAGCAGCCCCGTCACCAGGAAGATCTGCGGGATCGTCAGGCCCGCCTTCAGCAGCGCGCCGGCCATCACGGCGCTGACGATCATGAACAGCGCGTTGAGGATGTTGTTGGCCGCGATGATGCGGGCGCGGTGCGAGGCCGGCGAGCGCAGCTGGATCAGCGCGTACATCGGCACGCTGTACAGGCCGGCGAACAGCGCGAGCAGCGCCAGGTCGGCCATCACGCGCCAGTGCCCGGGTTGGCGCACGAACTCGCCCAGCCCGGCGATGCCGCTGCCCGGCGCATGGCCGCGCGTCGCGAAGTAGAGGTCGATCGCGAACACGCTCATGCCGATCGCCCCGAACGGCACCAGGCCGATCTCCACGTGGCGCCGGCTCAGCATCTCGCACAGCAGCGAGCCGATGCCGATGCCCACCGAGAACACCACCAGCAGCAGCGAGGCCACCTGCTCGTCGCCGCCCAGCACCTCCTTCGCGAAGGCCGGGAACATCGACAGGAACACCGCGCCGAAGAACCACATCCACGAGATGCCGAGCAGCGAACGGAACACCACCAGGTTGCCGTGCGCGAGCTTCAGGTTGCGCCAGGTCTCGCTGACCGGGTTCCAGTTGATCACCAGCGCCGGGTCGGTGGGCGGCGAGGCCGGCACGAGCTGCGCGGTGGCGCGGCCGAGCAGCGCCACGCCCAGGCAGGCGAAGGCCACGTAGTGCCGGCCCACGTCGGGCACCGCCACCAGCAGGCCGCCGGCCACCTGGCCGAGCAGGATGGCGACGAAGGTGCCCATCTCGACCATGCCGTTGCCGCCGGTCAGTTCGCGCTCGCCCAGGTGCTGCGGCAGGTAGGAGAACTTGACCGGGCCGAACAGCGTGGAATGCAGCCCCATCAGGAACACGCAGGCCAGCAGCAGTGGCACGTGGGCAGTCCAGAAGCCGAAGCCGGCGAGCAGCATGATCGCGATCTCCAGCGTCTTCACGAAGCGGATCACGCGTGTCTTGTCGAACTTGTCGGCCAGCTGGCCCGAGGTGGCCGAGAACAGCAGGAAGGGCAGGATGAACAGCGCGCCGATCGCCAGCCCGGCCAGCGCGGGGGCAGCCACGCCACCTGCAGCTGGTAGGTGACCAGCACGGTGAAGGCGAACTTGAACAGGTTGTCGTTGCCGGCGCCGAGGAACTGGGTCCAGAAGAAGGGCGCGAAACGCCGTTGCGTCAGCAGCGCGAACTGGTTGGGCGGGTGCGGGGGGGCGGCGTCGCTCAAGCGGGCTCCGGGTCGGGCGGTGGCGAGGCGCAGCTTAACGGCTGCCGCGCGCCACCGCCCGATCCTCGGCTCGGCGTCACCAGCGGTAGGCCAGCGACACGACGGCGCGCCGCTGCGTGCCGAACCAGCAGTCGCCGCGCTCCAGGCAGGTGGCGATGTAGGTCTTGTCGGTCAGGTTGTTGACGTTCAGTGACAGCGTCCACGGTCCCGTGTCGTAGCTGACCAGCAGGTCCAGCAGCGTGACGGACGGAACGCGGTTGTTGCCCGACCCATCCCAGGACGGACCGGCATAGCGCACGCCGCCGCCGGCCCGCAGCCCGGGCAGGCCCGCGGCGCCGAAGCGATGCACCGCCCACAGCGAGGCGGCGTGCTTCGGGATGCTGCTGAGCTGCTCGCCGCGGTTCACGTCGATCGCGCCGGTGAGCCGGGCGCGGGTGTAGGAATAGTTGGCCAGCAGCTGCCAGGCGGCGAAGGTCGCGGTCGCGTCGAGTTCGAGGCCGTCGACGGTGGACTCACCGACCTGGATCGAGTAGTTCACGTCGGCCGGGTCGTTGGCGAGCCGGTTGCTCTCCTTCAGCCGGAACACCGCCGCCGACGCGCTCACCGGCGCATCGGCCGGCATCCACTTGACGCCGGTTTCCAGCTGCCGGCCCCGCGAGGGCTCGAACGGCCGGCCGCCGCGCGCCGGGCTGGTCGTGCCGGCCACCGGCTGGAAGGACTCCGAGTAGCCGGCGTAGGGCGACCAGCCGCCGTCGGCCAGGTAGACGATGCCCAGGTTCTTCGAGTTCGCCGAGTCCTTGGCGGCATCGGTCTTCGCCTTGTCGTGGCGCAGGCCGGCGGTGAGCACCCAGCGTTCGTCGAACTTGACCTGGTCCTGGATCAGCAGGCCGACGTTGCGCACGCGCGAGTCGCTGACGAAGCTTTGCGCAGGGTCGAGCGCCGGCAAGGGGGAGGTGCCGTAGACCGGATCGAAGGGATCCAGCGGCGTCATCAGGAAGCTGCCACGGTCGATGTGCAGCATGCGGTGCGACATGTAGTCGACGCCGGTCAGCAGCGTGTGCGTGGTGCGCCCGAACGCGAGCTTGCCCTGCAGCAGCAGGTCGGCGTTGTTGATGCGCGAGCGGTCGTCGGCCACGTAGCCGTAGCGGTTCAGGTAGGTGTTGTTGGTGGGGTCGACGGTGTCCACCTGGCCGTCCGCGCCGACGTACTGGCTCCAGTCGGCGTAGGCGGTGGCGAGATGGCCGGTCACGTTGTCGCGCCGCAGGTGATGGCGCAGCGTCCACTGCGCGTTCAGCTGCTGCTCGAGCTCCCAGCCGAAGCGCTTGCGCGTGCCGCCGTAGGTGTCCCAGTCGGGTTCGCCGACGAACACCTCGGGGTCGATGAGGCGGCCGTTCGGCGCCTTGTTGAGCGTACCTGCGATCGGAAAGAAGCCGTTCTGGTTGAGGCTCCTGTCCTTCTGGTATTCGCCGTAGACCGTCAGCGAGGTGCCGGCCAGCGGTTGCCAGCGGAGCGAGGGCGCGAACAGCGTGCGCTCCTGGTCGGCGTACTTGACCTGGCTGCCGCTGTCCTTGCGCAAGGCGATCACGCGGTAGGCGAGGCGGCCGTCGTCGACGAGCGCGCCGCCCAGGTCGGCCGCGACCTGCTTGTGGTCGTCGTTGCCGAGTTGCACCTGCACTTCCCGCTGTGCCTCGGCGGACGGCCGCTTGGACACCAGGTTCACCACGCCGCCCGGCCCGTTCTGGCCGGCCATCACCGAGGCCGGCCCGCGCAGCACCTCGATGCGCTCGAAGGCATAGGGCTCGTTGCGCACGCTGCCCCAGTAGCCGGTGATCGGCAGGCGCAGCCCATCGAGCAGCGTGGAGCCCTCGCTGCCGCCGCGCATCGCGTAGTAGTCGCCGCGGTTGTCGAGGCCGTACATCTCGGCGCGCACGCCGGGCGTGTAGCGCAGCACCTCCTGGATCGTCAGCGAGTTCTGATCTCGCACCTGCTCGGCGCCGATCACCGAGATCGACTGCGGCACTTCGTTGAGCGGCGTGTCGGTCTTGGTCGCCGTGGCGCTGCGCCGGGCGGTGTAGCCCGGCACCGGGCCGGTCGCCGTCTCGGCCTGGGAGGTGGCCTTCACTTCGGGCAGCGTGCTGGCGGCCTCGTCGGACGGCGTGGCCGCCGGCGGCGCAACGGGGGGCGGGGTCTGCTGGGCGAGAGCCCACGGTGCACAGGTCAGCAAGGCGCAGGCGAGGGCGCCCACGCGGGGAGTGGCAAGCATCGGATCGTTCCTTTGGTCGTGTCGAACACACAGAACCGCTGGCGACGGGCTTGCGGTGGCTCCTCGATCATCTCCGCGACGCGCGATCCCCGCCGGCTGCCCGGCGGAGGAGGATCTTTACGTTGCGTGATTGATAGTGATTCGCATTTAGTAGCTTACACTAAGCCGCAACTTTTGAGGAGGGCGCGTTGCAGTCCGCGAGGCTGCGTGCCCGGGCGCGAAGAGACGCGAAGGCATGCGCAAGACCGACCACCCGCAACGGGCCTACTGGCTGAAGACGCTGCACCAATGGCACTGGATCAGCTCGGCGGTCTGCCTGCTGGGCATGCTGCTGTTCAGCGTCACCGGCATCACGCTCAACCACGCCGCGCAGATCGAGAGCCGGCCGGCCGTGACCGCCCGCGAACTGCAGCTGCCGCCGGAGCTGAAGGCCCTGGTGACGCCGGATGTGTTGCCGTCGTCGCCGCGCGCGCCCTTGCCCGCGCGCCTGGCCGACTGGATCCAGACGCAGATCGCGGTCGACGTGCTGGGCCGCGACGCCGAGTGGTCCGACGAGGAGCTCTACATCTCGCTGCCGCGCCCCGGCGGCGATGCCTGGCTGCGCATCGACCGCGAGAGCGGCGCGGCGGAGTACGAGCGCACCGACCGCGGCTGGATCTCCTACCTCAACGACCTGCACAAGGGGCGCCACACCGGGGTGGCGTGGTCGTGGTTCATCGACCTGTTCGCGGTCGCCTGTCTGGTGTTCTGTCTGACCGGCCTGTTCATCCTGAAGCTGCACGCGGCCAACCGGCCGACCACCTGGCCGATCGTGGGCCTGGGACTGGTGATCCCGCTGCTGCTCACCCTGCTGTCCATCCACTGAAGAAGAAAGCCCTGCCATGCACGTGCGTTACTCCATCGCGCTGAGCGCCGCGGCGCTCGGTGTCCCGGCTCTGGCGGCCGACCTGGCGGTCGGTGTCGAGGTGCCCCGGTTGACCGTCGCCGAATACCACCGCCCCTATGTCGCGATGTGGGTCGAGCGCGCCGACCAGGGCGTCGCTGCCAACCTCGCGGTCTGGTACGCCACCGCCAAGAAGGACGGCGAGGGCGCGAAGTGGCTGAAGGACATGCGCCAGTGGTGGCGCCGCAGCGGCCGCGAACTGCAGGTGCCGGCCGACGGCCTGACCAGCGCCACACGTCCGGTGGGCAAGCACAAGCTCAGCTTCAACGACAGCGCCAAGCCGCTCGGCAAGCTGGCGCCCGGCGACTACAAGCTGGTGGTCGAGGCGGCCCGCGAGTCCGGCGGTCGCGAGCTGCTGAGCATCCCCTTCCAGTGGCCGCCCGCCAAGGCGCAGCAGCTGAGTGCCCAGGGCAGCAGCGAGCTCGGCGAAGTCACGCTCGAGCTCAAGCCCTGAACCGCCATCGGCCCCCTCACCCCGTCCAGGAGATCCCCATGTCCCGTTCCCGTTTCGCGCTCGTCGTCACGACGGCGCTCGCCTTCGGTCTGTCGGTGCCGCTGGCGCGCGCCCACAGCAGCTTCCTGGTGCCCTCGTCGACCGTGCTGTCCAAGCCTCAATGGGTCACGATCGACGGGGCCTCCGGCAACGACATCTTCTACTTCAACCACGCGCCGCTGCGGCTCGACGGGCTGGCGGTCACCGCGCCGGACGGCAGCGCCGTGGCGCCCGAGAACGTGGTGGTCGGCAAGCTGCGCAGCGTGTTCGACCTGAACCTCACGCAGGCCGGCACCTACCGCGTGGCCAACGGCTTCAGCGGCGTGACGGCGCGCTACAAGGACGCGGCCACCGGCCAGAACAAGGGCTTCCGCGGTACGGCCGAGAACTTCGCCAAGGAGGTCCCGGCCGATGCGCCCGAACTGACGGTCAACGAAGGCATCAGCCGCCTCGAGACCTTCATCACCGTCGGCAAACCCAGCGCGATCCAGCCGACCGGCAAGGGCCTGGAGTTCGTGCCCGTCACGCACCCCAACGACCTGTTCACCGGCGAGGCGGCGACCTTCGGTTTCCTGCTCGACGGCCAGCCGGCCGCGGACCTCGAGGTCGAGATCGTCTTCGGCGGCACCCGCTACCGCGACAAGATCGGCGAGATGACGCTGAAGACCGATGCGAAGGGCCAGGTCAAGGTCAACTGGCCGCAGCCCGGGCTCTACCGCCTGGAGGTCAGCACCAGGGACGGCAAGACCACGCTGAAGCAGGCCAAGGAGCGCCGGCTGGTCTACGCCGCGGTGCTGGAAGTGCTGCCGCAATGACGGGCCGACCGCCCCCGAGCGCCGCGGCCGCATGACGACACGCCTGTCCTTCGCCGACCTGCCCCTGCCGGGCTACCGCCACGACGGCGGGGTCGCGCCGCGCCTGCTGGCCGCCGCCGTGCAGGAGCTGGGCGGGCCGACGATGGGCACCCGCTGGAGCGTGAAGTACTGGCATGCGCCGGCCACGCCCGGCCCGGCCCGCCGCGAGGTCCGCGAGGCGATCGAGATCGCGCTGGACCTGGTGGTGCGCCAGATGAGCACCTGGGAGGACGACTCCGACCTGAGCCGCTACAACCGCGCCGCGCCGGGCCGCTGGCAGAAACTGCCCGAGCCCCTCTTCAGCGTGCTGCAGCACGCGCTCGAACTGGCGCGCGCCACCGGTGGGGCCTACGACCCGACCGTCGGCCCCGCGGTCAACCTCTGGGGCTTCGGCCCCGACCCGGCGCGCCGCGATGCGCCGACGGAAGGCGATCTGGAGATGGCGCGCCGCCGCATCGGCTGGCAGCGCGTGCAGCTCGACGTCGAGCAGCGCCGTGCACGCCAGGATGGCGGCACCTACGTCGACCTGTCGTCGATCGCCAAGGGCTATGCGGTCGACGCCGTCGCGCGTGCGCTGCAGCGGCTGGGTTGCGGCAACGCGCTCGTCGAGGTCGGCGGCGAGCTGCTCGGCATGGGCCGCCGGCCCGATGGGCAGCCGTGGCGGGTGGCGGTCCGGCTGCCCGGGCTGGAACAGGGCGATGCCGGTCCGGTGCTCGCACTCAAGGGGCTGGCGGTCGCGACCTCCGGCGACGACTTCCGCTGCTTCGAGACCGACGACGGCGAGCGCCATTCCCACACCATCGACCCGCGCACCGGCCGGCCGGTGCGGCACGCGCTGGCGTCGGTGACGGTCGTGCACGCGCAATGCATGCAGGCCGACGCGCTGGCCACGGCGCTGACGGTGCTCGGGCCCGATGAGGCTGGACCTACGCCGAGCGGGAGCGGCTGGCCGTGCTGTTCATCCGCCGTGCTGCGGACGGCGGCCACGAGGCCCGCCCGACGGCCGGGTTCGAAGCACTGCTGGCATGACGCCGCTGTCCGACGACGCGCTGCGGGCGCTCGCCGCGGGCGGGACCGTGCTGTCCTATGTGGCGCTGTGCGCCGGCACCTGGCG
>NZ_AZND01000121.1:0-10680 GCF_000576205.1 Methylibium sp. T29
CGCGGCGTCCGCTGCGACGCCGGCCCCTGCGGCGGCCAGCGGCACCTGAGCGCGGCGACAGGGGACCACACCATGGCTCGCTTTTTCATCGAACGGCCGATCTTCGCGTGGGTGATCGCGCTGGTCATCATGCTGGCCGGCGGACTCTCGATCCTGAGCCTGCCGATCAACCAGTACCCGAGCATCGCGCCGCCGCAGATCACCGTCACGGCGACCTACCCGGGCGCCTCGGCCAAGACGCTGGAGGACACCGTCACGCAGGTGATCGAGCAGCGCATGACCGGCCTCGACGGCCTGCGCTACATCGCGTCGAACAGCGACGCCGCCGGCACCGCGCAGATCACGCTGACCTTCCAGGCCGGCACCAACCCCGACATCGCCCAGGTGCAGGTGCAGAACAAGCTGCAGCTCGCCACCGCGCAGCTGCCGCAGGAAGTGCAGCAGCAGGGCCTGACGGTCACGAAGTCGGTGCGCAACTTCATCATGGTGGTCGGCTTCGTCTCCGACGACCCGAGCATGACCCGCACCGACCTGGCCGACTTCGTGGCGGCCAACGTGCAGGACACGGTGAGCCGCGTGACCGGCGTCGGCGAGGTCACGCTGTTCGGCGCGCAGTACGCGATGCGGATCTGGCTCGACCCGGCCAAGCTGCTGAACTACAAGCTCACGCCGGCCGACGTGGCGACGGCGGTGCGGGCCCAGAACGCCCAGGTTTCGGCCGGCCAGCTGGGCGGCCTGCCCGCGGCCCCGGGCCAGCAGATCAACGCGACCATCACCGCGCAGAGCCGGCTGCAGACCGCAGAGCAGTTCGAGCAGATCATCCTGCGCACCGCCGCCGGCGGGGCAACCGTGCGCCTGCGGGACGTGGCGCGCGTCGAGCTCGGTGGCGAGAACTACACCAGCCTGTCCTTCTACAACGGCAAGCCCGCCGCCGGCCTGGCGATCCGTCTCGCGGCCGGCGCCAACGCGCTGGCCACCGCCGACGCGGTGAAGGCCAGGATCGATGCGCTCAAGCCCTACTTTCCGGCCGGCTTCGACGCCATCGTCGCCTACGACACCACGCCGTTCATCAAGCTGTCGATCGAGGAAGTGGTGAAGACGCTGGCCGAGGCCATCGTGCTGGTGTTCCTGGTGATGTACCTGTTCCTGCAGAACTTCCGCGCCACGCTGATCCCGACGATCGCGGTGCCGGTGGTGCTGCTCGGCACCTTCGGCGTGATGGCGGTGGCCGGCTTCTCGATCAACGTGCTGACGATGTTCGGCCTGGTGCTCGCGATCGGCCTGCTGGTCGACGACGCGATCGTCGTGGTCGAGAACGTCGAGCGGGTCATGAGCGAGGAGGGCCTGTCGCCGAAGGAGGCGACCAAGAAATCGATGGGCCAGATCACCGGTGCGCTGGTCGGCATCGCGATGGTGCTGTCGGCAGTGTTCCTGCCGATGGCCTTCTTCGGCGGTTCGACCGGTGTGATCTACCGGCAGTTCTCGATCACCATCGTCGCATCGATGGTGCTCTCCGTGCTGGTGGCGCTGGTGCTCACGCCGGCGCTGTGCGCGACGCTGCTCAAGCCGATCCCGCAGGGCGACCACGGCAAGACGACCGGCTTCTTCGGCGCCTTCAACCGCATGTTCGACCGCAGCAGCAAGGGCTACCAGGGCATCGTCGGTCGCATGCTCAGCCGCAGCCTGCGCTACCTGCTGATCTACGGGGTGCTGCTGCTGGCGGTGGCGTGGCTGTTCACGCGCCTGCCCACCGCCTTCCTGCCCGATGAGGACCAGGGCATCCTGTTCACCCAGATCCAGCTGCCGGCCGGCGCCACGCAGGAGCGCACGCTGAAGGTGCTGCGCCAGGTCGAGCACCACTTCCTCGAGACCGAGAAGGACTCGGTGCAGGGTCTGTTCACCGTGGCTGGCTTCAGCTTCGGTGGTAATGGTCAGAACGTCGGACTCGGCTTCATCCGCATGAAGGACTGGAGCGAGCGGCCCGGCGCCGACCACACCGTGAAGGCGGTGGCGGCGCGGGCGATGAAGGCCTTCTCGCAGTTCCGCGACGCGATGGGCTTCGCCTTCGCGCCGCCGGCGGTGCTGGAGCTGGGCACCGCCAACGGCTTCGACATGTACCTGCAGGACCGCGGCGCGCTCGGCCACGACGCGTTGATGGCGGCCCGCAACCAGCTGCTGGGGCTGGCCGCCAAGAGCCCGGTGCTGGTGGCTGTCCGCCCGAACGGCCAGGACGACACGCCGCAGTTCAGCGTGCAGATCGACTCGGCCAAGGCGGGAGCGCTGGGCCTGGCGATGTCGGACGTGAACGCCACACTGTCGGCCGCCTGGGGCAGCTCCTACATCAACGACTTCATCGACAAGGGCCGCGTCAAGCGCGTCTACCTGCAGGCCGATGCGCCGCACCGCATGCTGCCCGAGGACCTCGACAAGTGGTACGTGCGCAATGCGCAGGGCGACATGGTGCCGTTCTCGGCCTTCGCCTCGGCCAAGTGGAGCTACGGTTCGCCGCGGCTCGAGCGCTTCAACGGCTTGCCGGCGCTGAACATCCAGGGCCAACCCGCGCCGGGCCGGAGCACCGGCGAGGCGATGGAGGAGATGGAGCGGCTGGTGGCGCAGCTGCCGGCCGGCATCGGCCTCGACTGGACCGGCCTGTCCTACGAGGAGCGGCTGTCGGGTTCGCAGGCGCCGCTGCTCTACGCGCTCTCGCTGCTGGTGGTGTTCCTGTGTCTCGCGGCGCTGTACGAGAGCTGGTCGATCCCGTTCTCGGTGATGCTGGTCGTGCCGCTTGGCGTGCTCGGTGCGCTGATCGCGGCGAGTTCGCGCGGGCTGTCGAACGACGTTTACTTCCAGGTCGGCCTGCTCACCACCATCGGCCTGTCGGCGAAGAACGCGATCCTGATCGTGGAGTTCGCGAAAGAGCAGATGGAGCACGGCAAGGGCCTGATCGAGGCGACGCTCGAGGCGGTGCGCCTGCGCCTGCGACCGATCCTGATGACCTCGCTGGCCTTCGCCTTCGGCGTGCTGCCGCTGGCGCTCGCCACCGGCGCCGGTTCGGGCAGCCAGAACGCGATCGGCACCGGCGTGCTGGGCGGCATGATCGCGGCCACCTTCCTGGGCATCTTCTTCGTGCCGCTGTTCTTCGTGGTGGTACGGCGCCTGTTCAGGCAACGCAAGGTCGACCCGGCGCCGCAGGGTGCGCCGGCCGTCGCGGAGGGACAGTGACATGAGGACCGCCACGATGAACCACTGCCGCGGCCGCCTGACGCTGCTGGCCACCGCGGCCCTGGCGGGTTGCATGAACCTGGCGCCGACCTACGAGCGCCCCGCGGCACCCGTGGCCCCCGCGTGGCCGCAAGGCGAGGCCTACGGTGAGCCCGGCACCGGCGGTGGCGTGGCCGCCTCCGAGCTGGCCTGGCGCGAGGTGTTCGTCGACGCGCCGCTGCAGCGCACGATCGAGCTGGCGCTGAGCAACAACCGCAACCTGCGTGTCGCGGCGCTGAACATCGAGCAGGCGCGCGCGCAGTACCAGATCCAGCGCGCCGACCTGTTTCCCACCGTCGCGGCCAGCGGCGAGGCGGTGCACCAGCGCACGCCGGCCGACCTGAGCCAGGCCGGCCGCGCCGTCACGAGCCACACCTACAGCGCCGGCATCGGCTTCTCGACCTACGAGCTCGACCTGTTCGGGCGCGTCCGCAATCTCAACGAGCAGGCGCTGCAGCAGTTCTTCGCCACCGAGGAGGCGCGCCGCAGCACCCAGATCAGCCTGGTGGCCGAGGTGGCCAACGTCTACCTCACGGCGACCGCCGACGGCGAATTGCTGCGTCTGGCGCGCGACACGCTGGAGAGCCAGGAGTCCTCGTACAGGCTGGCGCAGCGCAGCCACGAGCTGGGCGTTGCATCGGCGCTCGACCTGCGGCAGGCCCAGACCAGCGTGGAGGTGGCGCGCGCCGACGTGGCACGCTACACCCGCGCGCTGGCGCAGGACCTCAATGCGCTGGCGCTGCTGGTCGGTGGGCCATTGCCGGCCGAGCTGCGGCCGGGCAGCGTGCAGCCCGAGGACCTGCGCTGGATCGACCGGCTGGCCGAGCTGCCGTCGGGCCTGCCGTCGGAGGTGCTTCAGCGCCGCCCCGACGTGCTGCAGGCCGAGCGCCAGCTGCAGGCGGCCAACGCGACCATCGGCGCCGCGCGCGCGGCCTTCTTCCCGCGCATTGCGCTCACGGCCTCGGCCGGCGTGGCGAGCAGCTCGCTGTCCGACCTGTTCCAGGGCAGCGCGCGCACCTGGAGCTTCGTGCCCCAGGTGAGCCTGCCGATCTTCGACGCCGGCCGCAACCGCGCCAACCTCGAGGTCTCGAAGACGCAACGCGACATCGCGCTGGCGCAGTACGAACTGGCCATCCAGTCGGCATTCCGCGAGGTGGCCGACGCGCTGGCCGCACGCGGCACCTTCGACGCGCAGCTCGCCGCCCAGCAGGCGCTGGTCGACGCGACCGGCGAGACCTTCCGCCTCTCGCAGGCGCGCTACCGCAGCGGCGTGGACAGCTACCTGGCTGTGCTCGACGCGCAACGCTCGCTGTATGCGGCGCAGCAGTCGCTGATCACGCTGCGGCTCTCGCGCAGCGCCAACCTCGTGACGCTGTACAAGGTGCTCGGCGGCGGCTGGCAGCGCGCCGATGCGGCCACGGGCTGAGACCAGCGGAGCGGAGAGCGGCGATGGCACGGTGCAGCCTGATCGACGGTGAGGAGGTGGCGCACGCGGAGGTGCGGCGCCGCCAGATCCTGGATGCCGCGGTCGAGGTGTTCCGCCGCCGCGGCTTCCATGCGGCGAGCATGGCCGAGATCGCGAAGACCTTCGGCATGAGCGCCGGCCACATCTACAACTACTTCGACAGCAAGGAAGCGATCATCGAGGCGATCGTCGCGCGCGACATCGACGAGTTCCTCACGCTGACCGCTCAGATGCAGGGCGAGGCCGACCTGCGGCACGAGATGGTCGAGCGCGTCGACGAGGGCACCGACCGCCGGCTCGACGCCGACCACGCGTCGCTGCAGATCGAGATCGTGGCCGAGGCCTCGCGCAACCCGAAGATCGCCGACATGGTTCGGCGGGCCGACGCCACGGTGCGCCGGCGGCTCATCGAGCTGGTGCGAGCCGCAGCGCGAGGACCGGTCGACGAGGCCGACCTGGTGGCGCGCGCCGAGCTGCTGCTGGCCTTGTTCGAGGGGCTGATGCTTCGCACGCTGCGCCAGCCGGACATCGACCGCCAGGCGCTCAAGCGCGGCCTGCGCGATGCCGTGCGCCACATGATCGGCGCCTGAATCGATTCCGATTCCAGCGCCTGCGCCGGCGCGCTGCGTAGAGAACCGCCCGTTCGAGTGGCTCATGGCCGAACACCTTTGGCTATGATCGACGCACAAAACGGGAGGAGTCGATGCATCGAACCGGCGTGGTCGCGCTTGTTTTGGTTGGCCTGTTGGGCGGGCAGCTTGCGTGGGCGCAATCCTTTCCATCGCTCCCCAATCTCCCTAATCTCCCCAAGCTCCCGAATCTTCCAACGATCCCCGGCCTTTCGCCGGGACCCGGCGGCGAATCGTCTCCGTCGGGCACATCGGCAGCCATTGCCGCCTTCTGCGCGGCGGCCGGCGCCGGAGGCGTCTACCTCGGAAAGCAGTTGGCAGAACGCGATGCCAAGAAGCTGAAGCTGTCCCCTGCGCAGAAGAAGTCCCGCGAGCGCAGCTACATGCTGGGCGGAGGGCTGTTCGGTTGTGCGGTCGGAGGAGGTGTGGCGGCGAACGTCATCAACAAGATGTCGGCCGAATCGAAGAAGGCCCAGGAAGACGCCTGGAACAAGGCGCAACAGCAGACCGGGCCCGTGACCTGGCAGGGGCCGGATGCGAAGGGCACCACCGAGATCGTCGAGCGGGAGTCGCTGCCCGACGGTGGGGAATGTGGAACGCGCCGCGACGTGATCGAAGCGGAGGAAGGCCGAGCCGAGCCGATGGCAAGAGTCTGCCGCACGGCGGGTACGACCGACTGGAAGCCCGTGACCTCGGTCAGCTGAGGGGCCTGCCGTGTTGGCCATCCAAAGGTTCTGGCCGGCCGTCCGGTTCCTTGCCGTCTCTTCTCTGCTGTGGGCAATCACGAGCTCGGTCTCTGCGCAGGAGGCCCCCGAGGCTTGTGCCAGCCAGCCACCACAGCCTGAACGGAGAGCAGCTGGTGCGAGGCCGCCGATGGCGTACTGCTTCGGTGCGGTGGCGGGTGTTCCGGTGCTGTGGCTGTATGGCTCCATTGGCCCGAGAAGTTTCGACGTCGTGAGTCGCGGTCTCCAGCAGACGGCGCGCTACCGGGAGGTCTGGCTCAACTCGCCGGGAGGGCTGGTCAGCGAAGCCTTCAAGATCGGCCTTGCGTTCAAGCGCCTGGGGACCACGGCGGTCGTTGCGAAGCATCCTCGGGTCCGCTGCGTGAGTGCCTGCACGATCATGATCCTGGGGCCTACAACCGCACGGTCGAACCCGGAGCGGAGTTCATGATTCACGCCAAGTCGGCCTTCATGACTGTGGATGGAACGGACAAGGCCAACGCTCATGCCACATGGGCGGAACTGGCAGCGCATGTCGCCGAAGACGCGAGCCGATTGGTTGGCGTGGTGCAGGAAATCACCGACGAGGAGCGCGCCTCCTCGACGGCTTACGTCCAGTACGTCGCAACGGCCCTGGGCGGGCGACCCAACAGCGCGCTGCTCGCGCAGATCGCTGGTCAGCCGCTGGCGGGGCCCTACGAGCGGGGTGCGCCGGAACCGAGAAGCCTGGAACGTGACATCGCGATGCTCGATGTGCAAGGTGTGCAGGCGTTCCAGGAGCTGTTGACCCAGGCCGAACTTCGGGCGATGCGACTCATGCACGGGCGAATGCTCGAAAGGGAGTCCGAACTGGGCGTCGGCGCGAAAGTCGCCTTGAGGATCTTCCAGGCCAATCTGGCCTGCCGGATTCAGGATGTCTGCCTGCTGGCGAGCCATCAGCTCGAGAGCCTGGGTTACCACAACTTCACGCCGGACAGGCTGGTCAACAAGTGAGCGGAGGCATCATGGCGTGGTTTGGGGCCAGACGTGGTCGTGCCGGTGCAATCGCCGTGGTGGCGCTCGGACTGACGGCATGCGTCGCCTCGGTGCCCCGGGCTGGCGACGCACTTCCCGGCGTGGCATTGATGGCGAACGGAAAGGATGTGGCGCTGAGCTGGGCGCCTGACTCCCTGATCGTGCGCGGCTTGCGGCCGGGCGCCATCGTCGAAGCGGTGGGCGAGTACCAGACGGCCAACGGCCGTGTCACGGGAGATCCTGTCGCGTCGACCCGCATGACGGCCGGCGCCAGCCAGCTGCGGTTCACGCTGGCGGACAGCCTGCGGGGCGTGCCGACCGGACCCGTGTGCCTGCGGTTGCGCGTCGACGGTCGGACCGCGCTGCCGCTTCGTGCGGCCGGAGGCGCAGGTTCGAGCGATGGGTTCCAGTACGCCGCCTGGAGCCAGGCAGTGGTCGACAGTTCGCGGCGCAAGGCGCTCGAACAGGAACAGGCGGCCCTCGAGTCTGCGACGAGGGTCGACAAGGATGCACTGGCAAGCTTCGACGCTTGGCGCCGCCAGCGTGCACTGAGCACCGCAGGCGACTGCGAGAGCCTCAGCGCCGCTTCGGCGGCTGAGCGCCCGGCGAGTGCACTCGATGTTCCTCGACGCCTGCCTGCAGCGCAACGTGAGTGCACCTGGCGTTTGCAGCAAAGACTGGTCGAACTGAAGTTCGCGAACACGCCGCAGTTCATTCGCGCCGTCGAGGATGTCTATCGCAAGACCCTGACGGAGATTCAGGCGAAGGGTGCAAAGCCGAATTCCAGCGCGGTGATCTCACTGAGAGACACATTGCAGCGCATCGATACGCTCGAAACCATCGTTCTCGCCAACCTGCCGCAGGTTGCGCCTCCGTTCCGGCCGATTCTGTTGAGCGACTATCTTGCAACCACGTCGACCACCGATCAGCTTCTGGAGGACTACGTCCGCACCGGCAAAAACTTCCCGATCGAAGTCGTCCCGGGCATCCTGGACGCGTTCGAGTCCTGCCAGACTGACTCCGTCAGCCAGTTCAGGCTGTCGCATGAGACGTGGATGCGTGAGCAGGATCCTCGCCTGAAGAACAGTCGATTCGAGGCCGTCCGGGGCGAGTGTCGCGCCAGGTTCACCGATGCCCAACGCCGTGTCGATGCAGACGCGAAGCGCGGAGGACGCCGCGAGCAGATCGCAAAGGATCTGGCTGTCACGTCGACGCCGGCGAAGCCACTGCCTACCGGCATGTCCCTCATCGACAAGCCTTGCACAGCATCCTGAGTTGCGTGCCGCACGTGCAGGGCTTAGCTCTTTGATTCGTGTTCCGCGCGCCGGGCGTCGTGTCTCTCGATGGACTCAAGGTCCGAGATCATTGCGCTCGGAGTACGCGCGCCACGTCCCCATGGCACGGCTCATCAGCCGGAGCTGGCGGTCGAACACCGGGCAGACCTTGCAGATCGCGAGGTGCAGGCGCAGCGTCACCCGCTCGGCCGGCGAGAGGCGGCGATCGAGGCGGCCGGACAGCAGGCGCGCGGACTGACGGCATGAAATGAGGAAGGGCAGCTTCATCGGCGCTTCGGGGCGGGCGGGACGGAAGACAGAGCGAGGGCGGGCTCGCCGAACCAGTTGAGTTGCAGGCATTCCCGCAGCCTCAACCGGGCCCGGTGCAGCATGACCCAGAGGTTCGTCGGCGTGACCGACAGTTCCTTACAGATCTCGTCAGTTTCGAGTTCCATCCACTCGCGCATCAGGAACACGCGGCCGAGCTGGTTGGGCAGTTTCTCGATGCAGGCGTCGAGCACCTTGATGAACTGATCCTGGGCCACGATCGCCTGTGGGTCGCCCCATTCGATCGGGGCGTCGCGGAAGTGGCCCGTTTCGTCGAACAGCTGTTCTTCGAGCGTTGCGCCGTCGTCTTCGTCGCTCGTCATCGAGCACTCGCGCGCATGCCGACGCACCTGGTCGACCAGCTTGTGCTTCAGGATGCCGATCAGCCAGGTCTTCGGCGCGGCGCGGCCGGCAAAGGCCTCCGGCTTCTCGAGTGCGGCCAGTATCGTCTCCGACACCGCGTCCTCGGCCCAGGCCGGATTGCGCAACTGCAGTTGCGCATAGCGCAGCAACTGCGGGCGCAAGGTTTCGAGCAAGGCGGACACGTCGGTCATGAAGGGCCGTTTCGATGAGAGGAAGCAGGGGGCAGTGTAAGAATCTTCCGGTCTTCGCGACACATGCACGTCGCCTCCGTGGCGGCCCATTCAATCCCCCTCCAGGAGCACTGCATGAACCAGCATCTGATCGCATCGTCCGCCCTCGCTTCCCTCCTCGCGCTGGGCCTGGTCGGCCCGGCCGCCGCCCAGGACTCGGGCAAGGAGAAGTGCTACGGCATCGCCAAGGCCGGGCAGAACGATTGCGCCAACCTGTCGGGAACCCATTCGTGTGCGGGCCAGGCGACGGCGGGCGACGTCGGCGAATGGAAGTACGTCGCCAAGGGCACCTGCAAGGCCGCCGGTGGCCTGAGCGCCGCCGAAGCCAAGGCCAAGCTGGCCGAGAAGAAGTAACAGCAAAAAGACGCACGGCACCGGACGCAGCGATCCTCTCCGTCGCTCAGCATGGACGCGCGTTCGACCCCGGCCGGCGTCGGTATCGGTCTGCGCCAGCCGCACTACCGGGAGTGGGCCGAACGCCGCCCGGCGGTCGGCTTCGTCGAGGTCCATGCGGAGAATTTCTTCGCCGAGGGTGGGGCCGCGCTGGCGGTGTTGTCGGACGTGCGCGAGCACCATGCGGTGAGCCTGCACGGCGTCGGGCTCGCTCTCGGTTCCGCGGCCGGCGTCGATGCTTGGCATCTGGAACGGCTGGCCAGGCTGGTCGATCGCATCGGGCCGGTGCGTGTGTCGGACCATGCCTGCTTCGCGCGGGCATCGGTGCCGGGCGATGCGTCGACCGTGCTGCATGCGGCCGACCTGCTGCCGATCGCCTTCACTCCGGCCTCGCTCGACCTCCTGTGCACGAACGTGCAGCAGGTGCAGGAGCGCCTGCGCCGTCCGCTGCTGGTCGAGAACCTGTCGGCCTATCTCTCCTTCGACGACGCCGACCAGATGCCCGAGCCCGCGTTCCTCGCGGCGCTGGCCCGTCGCACCGGCTGCCAGCTGCTGCTCGATGTCAACAACTTGGTCGTCAACGCACTGAACGCGCAGCGTGCCGATCCGGCGGCCGGAGATCCGGTGGCCGCGGCCTGCGCCTTCGTCGACGCGCTGCCGGCCGACGTGGTCGGCGAGATCCACCTGGCCGGCTATTGCGATGCCGGCGCGCTGGTGATCGACGATCACGGCAGCCGCGTGCACGCACCGGTGTGGGCCGTCTACCGGCACGCCGTCTCGCGCCTGGGCGCACTGCCGACGTTGATCGAATGGGACACCGACGTGCCCGCGCTCGACGTGCTGCTGGATGAAGCCGCGCAGGCGGCACGTTGCCAGCACGAGGTCGCCGGCCTGCGGAGCGCGGCATGACGTGCTCCGCAGAACGGCGAACCGAGGCCGCACGCCAGAGCGCCTTGCTGGCGACCCTGCGCGGCGCCGCGCCGGTGCCGTCGGCACGCCTGG
>NZ_AZND01000122.1:0-10423 GCF_000576205.1 Methylibium sp. T29
CGGCGCGCACATGCGAAGGAGGCTTTCGCCAATAGTCATCCGGGCAAGCGCAATCCCTACGGCGCACTGCCGCAGATGCGGTTGCTGACCTACCAGATGCCTGACGAGCTGCTGGCGGTGGCCAGTGGTGGCGAGTTCGATGAGTTCGACCTAAACGCGTTCTTCGAGGCGACCGGTGCGGACGCCGCCGCCGAGTTCAAGCACAAGAGCGACGTCCAGAAGTGGCTCGACATCATCCGGGGCGGTCATCTCGCGCATGCAGCTGAGCTGCTGAAGGTGGGCACCAGGCCACCGTTCCCCTACTCGGATGCCCGGCTGTTGCCGTATCTCCAGCACTCGTTCTGGTACCTCCCAAGTGTGGCGGCCTGCCACGCGATGGCAAACCTGCTGGCGGAGAAGCACAACGTCTTCTGGCACGATTACGACGTGGTTGTGGCCGCGGGTGCCTCCGCAGGGATAGGCCTCGATGCACTGCCACCTGTGCGAGAGGCCATCGGTGGCGGGTTCGACACGAAGACGATCACGCTTTCGTGCGGCAAGCTCACCACGGGCGTGACGGTGCCGCAGTGGTCTTCGATCCTCATGCTTCGCAACTTGAAGTCGCCGGAGAGCTACTTCCAGGCGGCCTTCCGGGTGCAGTCGCCTTGGTCCATCAAGAACCCCAACGGTGACAACCCCAACGAGGAGGAAGTCCTCAAGCCGGTGTGCTTCGTGTTCGACTTCGCACCGACGCGTGCACTGCGCCAGGTCTCCGAGTACGGCATCGGCTTGTCGCCGAACGAGAGCAACCCAGAGAACGCAGTCGCGGACCTCGTGTCGTTCCTGCCGGTGCTGGCCTATGACGGCGCCAACATGACGCAGATTGACGCCGGCGGCATTCTGGACATCGCCATGGCTGGTACCTCGGCGACCCTGCTGGCGCGCAAGTGGGAGAGCGCGCTGCTGGTGAACGTGGACAACAACACGTTGCGCCGGATCCTCGACGATCCCGATGCCATGAAGGCGGTGGAGAGCATCGAGGGCTGGCGGTCACTCGGCGACAACATCATCGAGACCATCATCAACAAGAGCGAGAAGGTCAAGGAGCTCAAGAACAAGGCCAAGGAGGGCGGGCTGACCACCAAGGAGAAGCGCGAGCTCTCGGCCGAGGAGAAAGAGTACAAGTCCAAGCGGAAACTGGTGCAGGAAAAGCTGATCAAGTTCGCCACGCGGATTCCGGCCTTCATGTACTTGACCGACTTCCGTGAGAACACGCTCCAGGACGTGATCACCAAGCTTGAGCCTGACCTGTTCCGCACGGTCACCGGCCTGACGGTGAAGGACTTCCACCTGCTGGTCCGCCTCAAGGTGTTCAACACCGAGCACATGAATCAGGCGGTGTTCGCGTTCCGTCGGTATGAGGACGCCTCACTTCGTTACACAGGCATTGAGAGCCACAGCGGGCTAATGCACTACGGCCTCTACGACACGGTCGTTGCAAAGGAGTTGTAGTCGTGCGCTTCGAGCCTTAGAGTTGCGGCGGCGCATCCGAGTGTCGCTGTGAATTGATCTCATCATGCAGCACGTGGTCAAGTACGTCGAACCGCAGAACGTGGTGAGCATCGAGCCCGTGTTCGATACCGAGCAGCCGATCGGCGCGACTCTTCGATGAACGTAGTTGAGCGCTATGAGCTGGCACTTTGCGTCAAGGCTGTGAATGCTAAAGGTGGATTCGGAACGTGGTGCATGGACGTGACGTTCCAGCCGACGGAGATTCACGACGTAATTAGGCGGCACGGTGCCGAGAACTTAGTCACTGCGGCTAAAGGATCCTGAGCTTTGATCGTCGGAACCTCCTACCCGTCAGACGACAACGACCAGCTGAAGGACGCGCAGCGCGAGCTGTATTGGCAGCTGGTGCCGCGGCTCTTCGCCGCAGCTCGCGCGGAGTTGCTCCGCGCTGAAGAGATCCTAGAAGCGCAGGTAGTGATCGCAGAAGAAGCACGTGCCATCGAGAGTGTCGACCACCGCGTGCTGCAGGACGCGCACGACATCATGGCCGCCGCCTTTCGCCATGGGCACGACGATGGCGGCCAGCTTCGACTCTTGGAGACCGAGGCCGACCGCGGCGAGCGCTATCGAGCAGCATGGCTGGAATGGTTCGAGACTGAGTTGGGAGCACTGGCCAAGTTGCCACGCTTCGTTCGATCAACCGTGCAGGCAGTGGTACTGGCGAACACCGAGCTCGGATATGCGGCTGAGCGCGATTTAGGCGAGTTACTCGTGTCTCGATACGAACTTCGACACTGGGGTTTTGCGGACGGCTACGCCAAACGCTACCGCCAGCGAAGGGAGGCATAAGGTCATCGCCGCGCTGAGTGGAAGCCTGCCGCATGCATAGCGATCTGCCTGACACACCGCTCGACATCGTTGGTGATGTCCATGGTGAACTCGACGCGCTGAAGGCGCTGCTCGCCGTAGCCGGCTATGACGCTGCGGGGCGTCACCCAAAGGGTCGCACTCTCGTCTTCATCGGTGACATGGTCGACCGAGGACCGAACAGTCCCGGTGTGGTGAGTCTCGTGCGAGAGCTGGTCGAGGCTGGCCGCGCGTTGGCGATTCTCGGCAACCACGAGCTGAACCTGCTGCGCGGCGAGCGCAAGCATGGCAACGATTGGTTCTGGAATGAGCGGCGCGAGCGTGACGCCCGGTTCGCGCCATGCGCGCTGTTGAGCTCCGAGGCCGAGCGGCGGGACATGCTTGGCTTCTTTGCCGCCCTTCCGCTCGTGTTGTCACGCCCCGACCTGCGGGTGACTCACGCCGCCTGGCACACATCTTCCGTCGAGAGTCTGTCCTCGCTCAGCTCCGGCCACCATGCAGGGGAATACTTTCAGTGGTTCGATGCGGAGGCCGAGGCGCAGCTTCAAACGGATGGATGGCTACTCCGCGCCGAGCAGGAGCGAGCCCGCTGGAACATCCACGACGCCGAGCTCGAGCTGCCGATGCTCGACGCCGTCGCACATTGCGACGAGCGCCGTCAGATGGCGAACCCACTCCGCGTCGTCACCTCGGGCATCGAGCGCAAAGCGATCCATCCCTTCTTCACCAGCGGCCAGTGGCGCTTCGCCGAGCGCGTGCGCTGGTGGGACGAGTACGTCGAGGATATTCCCGTGGTGGTGGGTCACTACTGGCGGCAGTACGTGCCGCTGGATCGAGCACATCTCGGCAAGGGCGACCCGGACCTGTTCGACGGCGTTCACCCCTTGTCGTGGTTGGGACCACGAGGCAGGGTGTTCTGCGTCGACTACTCCGCCGGAGGACGCTACCAAGAGCGCCTCACCGGCCAGACCGGGGCGCGCACTCGTCTGGCTCTCCTGCAGTGGCCCGAACAGGTGCTGGTGACCGAAACCGGCGAACGCGTGGGAACCACCAATTTCGGCGTATAGAGCGCACGACCGGGCGCACTTCCGGCTCGGGACAAGA
The DNA here is from genome assembly GCF_000576205.1 of Methylibium sp. T29. Lineage (NCBI taxonomy): Bacteria > Pseudomonadati > Pseudomonadota > Betaproteobacteria > Burkholderiales > Sphaerotilaceae > Methylibium > Methylibium sp. T29. Next base: position 3,463 of record NZ_AZND01000122.1, read on the forward strand.
TGTAACCGTCACCTACATCGCTCGTGGGCGGCGATTGACGCTTCCCAGGAGACCGTAGGCCAGTCGCACCAACTAACGACCGCCAGTCGCAGAACTGTGGCGCGAGTCGCAGTTAATTTGGCGCCCTACGGCATCCATGATCGTCAAACGTCGATGTTCGCCGCCCTCAACGCATTCGTCTCGATGAAGTCGCGCCGCGGTTCCACCTCGTCGCCCATCAGCATGGTGAAAACGCGGTCGGCCTCGATGGCGTCGTCGATCTGTACGCGCAGCAGGCGGCGCACCGTGGGGTCCATGGTGGTTTCCCAGAGCTGCTCGGGGTTCATCTCGCCCAGGCCCTTGTAGCGCTGCCGGCCCACGCTGTTCTCGGCCTGCTGCATCAGCCAGGCCATGGCCTCGCGGAAGTCGGCCACCTTGGCGTCCTTCTGCTTCTCGCCCTCGCCCTTCTTCACCACGGCCTCGGTGGACACCAGGCCCTTGAAGGCGAGGCCGGCGGTGCTGAGGGCCTCGTAGTCGGCGCCGTGCACGAAGTCGGCGGTGATCACGCTGCTCTTGGTGTTGCCGTGGTGGCGGCGGCTGATGCGGAGCAGGTGCTTGTCGAGCCGGGCGTCGAATTCGGCGCTCACGTCGGCATCGTGCAGCGCGGCCTTCAGCGCGGCGGCGGAGGTTTCGGCATCGGCCAGGGTGTCGAGGTTGAGCACCAGGCCGTCGGCGATGGCGCGCAGCGCCTCCACGTCCATCCAGTTGGCCAGGCGGGCGGTCACGTTGTTGGCCAGCACGTACTGGCGCGCCAGCGATTCCAGCGCGTCGCCCAGCAGCACGGTGCCGCCCACGCCGGTTTCCAGCCGCGCGTCGCGCAGCGCCACGCGCAGCAGGTAGGCGTCGAGCTCGTGGCCGTCTTTCAGGTACTGCTCTTCCTTGCCGAGCTTCACCTTGTAGAGCGGCGGCTGGGCGATGTAGATGTGGCCGCGCTCCACCAGCTCGGGCATCTGGCGGTAGAAGAAGGTGAGCAGCAGCGTGCGGATGTGGGCGCCGTCCACGTCGGCATCGGTCATGATGATGATGCGGTGGTAGCGCAGCTTGTCGGGGTTGTACTCGTCCTTGCCGATGCTGGTGCCCAGCGCGGTGATGAGCGTGAGGATCTCGTTGCTGGTGAGCAGCTTCTCGAAGCGGGCGCGCTCCACGTTCAGGATCTTGCCGCGCAGCGGCAGGATCGCCTGGAACTTGCGGTCGCGGCCCTGCTTGGCGGAGCCGCCGGCGGAGTCGCCCTCCACGATGTAGATCTCGCAGAGCGCGGGGTCCTTCTCCTGGCAGTCGGCCAGCTTGCCGGGCAGGCCCATGCCATCGAGCACGCCCTTGCGGCGCGTCATCTCGCGGGCCTTGCGGGCGGCCTCGCGGGCGCGCGCGGCCTCCACGATCTTGCCGCAGATGATCTTGGCGTCGATCGGGTTCTCGAGCAGGTAGTCGGTGAGCAGCTTGCCGACGATCTCTTCCACCGGGCCGCGCACTTCGCTGGACACCAGCTTGTCCTTGGTCTGGCTGCTGAACTTGGGCTCGGGCACCTTCACGCTCACCACGCAGGCCAGCCCTTCGCGCATGTCGTCGCCGGCGATCTCGACCTTGGCCTTCTTGGCGAGTTCGTTGTCCTCGATGTACTTGTTGATCACGCGCGTCATGGCCGCGCGCAGGCCGGTGAGGTGGGTGCCGCCGTCGCGCTGCGGGATGTTGTTGGTGAAGCACAGCACCTGTTCGCTGTAGCCGTCGTTCCACTGCATCGCCACTTCGACACCGATGTTGGTGTTGAACTCGCTCATCTTGTCGCCCAGCGCGTGGAAGATGTTGCCGTGCAGCACCTTCTTGCCGGTGTTGATGAACTCCACGAAGCCCTTCACACCGCCGGCGTAGGCGAAGTTGTCTTCCTTGGCGTTGCGCTCGTCGACCAGGCGGATCTTCACGCCGTTGTTCAGGAAGCTCAGTTCGCGCAGGCGCTTGGCGAGCACGTCGTAGTGGAAGTCGATGTTGGTGAAGATCTCTTCGTCGGGCAGGAAGTGCACCTCGGTGCCACGCTTCTCGGTGTCGCCCACGATGGCCATCGGCGAGACCTCGAAGCCGTTGCGCATCTCCAGCACACGGTCCTGCGGAAAGCCGCGCCGGAACTCCATGAGGTGCACCTTGCCTTCGCGGCGTACGGTGAGGCGCAACCACTTCGAGAGCGCGTTGACGCAACTCACACCCACGCCGTGCAGCCCGCCCGAGACCTTGTAGCTGTTCTGGTTGAACTTGCCGCCGGCGTGCAGCTCGGTCAGCGCGATCTCCGCGGCACTGCGCTTGGGCTCGTGCTTGTCGTCCATCTTCACGCCGGTGGGGATGCCGCGGCCGTTGTCGGTGACGCTGATGGAGTTGTCGGAGTGGATGGTCACCACGATGTCGTCGCAGTGGCCGGCCAGGGCTTCGTCGATGGAGTTGTCGACCACCTCGAACACGAGGTGGTGCAGGCCGGTGCCGTCGGACGTGTCGCCGATGTACATGCCGGGCCGCTTGCGAACCGCCTCCAGGCCTTCCAGGATCTGGATGGAGCCCTCTCCATAGGCCACCGACGCGTCCGAACCCACGGAGATGGCATGGCCTTCCGCCGACGGCACGGGTTGCTGCGTGACGCCGCTCTGGGCGTCGTGTTGCGGGGTCTTGGGGTCGCTCATGGGGGCTCTTTTCCATCACGGGGCCGGTGGACCGGCCCCTTCAAAAACGCTGCAGCGGGCTCGCGGCCCGCTGTGCTGGTGTCGGCTGGGTTGCGGGCTAGATCCGCATCGGCATCACCACGTACTTGAACCCGCCTTGCTCGGGCACGGTGACGAGAGCCGAGCTGTTGGAATCCTGCAGCGACAAGGTGACCATCTCCTGGCCCATGTTGGCCAGCACGTCCATCAGGTAGGTGACGTTGAAGCCGATCTCGATGGCGTCGCCGCCGTAGTCGATCTCGAGCTCTTCCTTAGCCTCTTCCTGCTCGGCGTTGCTGGAGGCGATGCGCAGCGTGCCGGGGTCGAAGTTCAGGCGCACGCCCTTGAACTTCTCGCTGGTCAGGATGGCGGCGCGCTGCAGGCTGGCCAGCAGCGGCGCACGGCCCAGCGTCACGTGGTTCTTGTGGTTCTTGGGGATCACGCGGTTGTAGTCGGGGAACTTGCCCTCGACCAGCTTGGTCACGAACTCCATGCCCGAGAACGCGAACTTGGCCTGGTTGCCGGCGAAGCGCATCTCGATGGCGGTGTCTTCGTCCTTCAGCAGGCGCTGCAGCTCCAGCACGGTCTTGCGCGGCAGGATGACTTCCTGCTTGGGCATCTCCACATCGAGCGTGGCCTGGGCCAGCGCCAGGCGGTGGCCGTCGGTGGCCACCAGCGTGAGGCTCTTGCCCTCGGCGACGAACAGGATGCCGTTGAGGTAGTAGCGGATGTCGTGCACTGCCATCGCGAAGTGCACCTGGGCGATCAGCGCCTTCAGGCTCTTCTGCGGCACGCTGAAGGCCGGGCCGAAATCAGCTGCCTCCTGCACCAGCGGGAAGTCTTCCGCCGGCAGCGTCTGCAGCGTGAAGCGACTCTTGCCGCCGGTGAGCGTGAGCTTGTTCTGCGCGCTGCTGAGCGTCACGTTCTGGTCGGCCGGCAGGGTGCGCAGGATGTCGATCAGCTTGCGCGCTCCGACCGTGGTGCTGAAGTTGCCGGCGTCGCCGTCGAACTCGGCCTGGGTGCGGACCTGGATCTCGAGATCGCTGGTGGTGAATTCGATCGCGTTGCCGGTCTTGCGCATCAGCACGTTGGCCAGCACCGGCAAGGTATGACGCCGTTCGACGATGCCGGCGACGGCTTGCAGTGCACCCAGAAATTTTTCCTGCGGGCTCTTCAAGACAATCATTTAAACCTCTTCAGGTAGTCGTTTTAGTAGGGGCCGGCACTTCGTGTGGACAAGGCCATTTTCGCTTGTTCCGGCAATCACTTAGCTGGGCTTCAACCCTGTGGGTCGTGGCTCGGTTTGCGCGGGAGCCGACCACAACAACTCTGGTGGCCTGGCTCGGGCTGTGGATGACCCTCTGCTTGTTCCGGAGTTGTCCCCAGCTTTGTCACTTGACGGCCTCGGCATGCGCATGCTTCAGCCTTGAGGGTCTGTTCCAGCACGTGGAGCTGCTGGTTCAGTTCGGTGTTCTTGCCGCGCTCGCCGCCGATCTTGCGCACCGCATGCAGCACGGTGGTGTGGTCACGACCACCGAACAGCTCGCCGATCTCGGGCAGGCTCTTCTGCGTCAGTTCCTTGGCGAGGTACATGGCGATCTGGCGTGGCCGCGCGATGCTGGCGGGGCGCTTCTTGGAATACATGTCGGCGACCTTGATCTTGTAGAAGTCGGCCACCGTCTTCTGGATGTTCTCCACGCCGACCTGGCGGTTCTGGATCGACAGCAGGTCCTTCAGTGCCTCGCGGGCCAGCGCGATGTTGATGTCCTTCTGGCTGAAGCGTGCATAGGCCAGCACCTTGCGCAGCGCGCCCTCGAGCTCGCGCACGTTGGCGCGCACGTTCTTGGCCACGAAGAAGGCCACGTCCTCGGGCATCGGCGTGCCTTCGACGTCGGACTTCTTCATCAGGATCGCGACGCGCATTTCCAGCTCGGGCGGCTCGATCGCCACCGTAAGTCCGGCATCGAAGCGCGAGGTGAGGCGCTCGTCGATGTCGGCCAGCCCCTTGGGGTAGGTGTCGCTGGTCATGATGATGTGCGCGCGCTTGGCCAGCAGCGCCTCGAAGGCGTTGAAGAACTCCTCCTGGGTGCGCTCCTTGCCGGCGAAGAACTGCACGTCGTCGATCAGCAGCAGGTCGAGCGAGTGGTACTTGGCCTTGAGCTCGTCGAAGGTCTTGCGCTGGTAGTTCTTCACCACGTCGGTGATGAACTGCTCGGCGTGCAGGTAGAGGATGCGCGCGTCGGGCTTGTCGCGCAGCAGCGCGTTGCCCACGGCGTGGATCAGGTGGGTCTTGCCAAGGCCCACGCCGCCGTAGATGAACAGCGGGTTGTACATGACCCCCGGCGCGCCGGCCACGTGCAGCGCGGCGGTGCGCGCCATCTGGTTGGCGCGACCCGGCACCAGGGTGTCGAAGGTCAGGGCGGTGTTGAGCCGGTGCGTCGGCGTCGGCGCGCTGGCCTGTGTGTAGGCCCCTGCGTTCGACGACGAGGGGGCACCGAGGCCACTGGCCGGCGGCCTGCGGATGGCCGTTGCTGCGCGGCGCATCCGATGAAGGCCGCGGCGGCGCCTCGCGTGCGGCGAGCTGCAGGTCCAGACGCACCGGCTTGCCCGCCAGGTCGCTCAACACCGATTCGATGCGCGCGGCGTACTGATTGCGGATCCAGTCGAGCTTGAAGCGGTTGGGAACCCGCAGCGTGGCCACGGCCGTATCGCCGCGATCGACGAGTTCGGCCGCGGGGAGAGGACGGATCCAGGTGTTGAACTGCTGCTCGGGCAGTTCGGTCGCCAGGCGTTCGCAGCCTTGAGACCAGACGTCGGCGCTCATCGTTCTTGTGGACAATTCTTTCTTCAGCCGAACGATTCTAGCGGTCGAAGCGCGGCTGGGAAGAGGTTATCCACAGTCGTTTTGCGTCTGACGAACCGGCCGTGGAGGCAGGGTTCTCGGTGCAAGTCGTTGACCGAAAAGGGTATTTTTGATGTAATCCTGGGTTCCCCGCATCGGGTACGCGGCTGGGTCGGGCAATGCGCTCGAGCCGCTGCAGGCTCACTGCAGCATTGCCGGGACCCGGGCCTTTAGCGAGACCGGCTTCCCGGCACGCCGACGTTCCCCATGCCCCCGCATTGCCCGTCCAGGGGCCAGAGGCTCACATGAAACGCACCTACCAACCTTCGAAGACCCGTCGCGCCCGCACCCATGGTTTCCTCGTGCGCATGAAGACGCGCGGCGGCCGCCGGGTGCTGAATGCCCGCCGCGCCAAGGGCCGCAAGCGCCTGGGCCTCTGATCCAGCCGCTTCCGCTCGCGACGCGTGAGCCGCACCACCGCCCCCGCGGGGTTGCGCGCTGCCGATTTCGAGCGGGTGCTCGCCCAGCGGCCCTGTGCCCGGACCGAACACTTCGTGCTGCACCACCTGTCCACCGCGAAAGAGGGTGCCGCCGGGGAGTTGTCAACACCGGCGACCGGTGCGTCCGACGGACTTGTGGATGAACCGCTGCGTTTCGGCCTGGTGATCCCCAAGCGCCATGCGCGCCGCGCCGTGACGCGCAGCCTGATCAAACGTCAAGGGCGCAACGCCTTCCAGCGCGGGGCGGGCGGCTTGCGCGCGGGCGACTGGGTTTTGCGCCTGCGCAGCCCATTTCCGGTGGCTCAGTTCCCCAGCGCTGCCTCGCACGCGCTCCGCACCGCGGTGCACGGCGAGTTGGCCACGCTGTTCCTCGCGGCCGCATCCGGGGCACGGGCGATGAGCGCGGCGCCGGGGGCGGCGGCCTGGCTGGCTGGCCTGCCGCAGCGGCTGCTGATCGGGGTGGTGCAGGGCTATCGCCTGTTCTTCAGCGCCTGGCTCGGCAGCGGCTGCCGCTTCACACCGAGCTGTTCCGTCTATTCGATCGAGGCGCTGGAACGCCACGGCGCACTGAGCGGCAGCTACCTGACCACGCGACGCCTGCTGCGCTGCCATCCCGGCTGTGCCGGGGGCCACGACCCGGTTCCCGATCGGCCGCCCGGCTGGCTCACCGGTCGCCGTGTCGCTGAATCGTCCTCTTCTTCCTCTTCCAGCGAGGTGGCCGCGCCGGCACCCCGCGCTCCCTGCGAGATCTCGTCATGACCGATATGCGCCGCACCCTGCTGTGGGTGGTGTTCACGATGTCGCTCGTCCTGTTGTGGGACGCGTGGAACAAGCACACCGGCCAGCCCTCGATGTTCGCGCCGGCGCCGCGGCCGGTCGCGGCCGCCAGTGCGCCCGGCGTC
>NZ_AZND01000123.1:0-10323 GCF_000576205.1 Methylibium sp. T29
GCATGGCCACCACCGGCGTCGCGCCGCGCCTCATGGGCATCGGCCCGGCACCGGCCTCGCAGCGCGTGCTGCAGCTCACCGGCCTGACGCTGGCGCAGATGGACGTGATCGAGCTGAACGAGGCCTTCGCGGCTCAGGGCCTGGCGGTGCTGCGCCAGCTCGGCCTGGCCGACGACGACGCGCGCGTCAACCCGAACGGCGGCGCCATCGCGCTGGGCCACCCGCTCGGCGCCAGCGGCGCACGGCTGATCACCACCGCGATCCACCAGCTGCACGACACCAGAGGGCGCTACGCCCTGTGCACGATGTGCATCGGGGTCGGCCAGGGCATTGCGGTGGTGCTGGAGCGGGTGTGAGCCGGGCGTGAGCGCCGCTCAGAGATCGAGCTCGAGGACCGATGAGCGTGCCCTCGAGACGCAGACCATGATGGATCGCCCGGACCGCCGCTGCGCCTCGGACAGCAGGCTGCGGTCGGCCGGCGCATGCACCGATGCGCGCACCGCCTCCATCAGCGCCGTCGGGCCGCAGCAGTACACCTGCGCCTGCGGCGGCAGGCCCTGCAACGCCGACGCCGGATCGAAGAAGCGCCGCGCCCCTTCACCACCAGGCCGACGCCGATGCAGGTGAATTCTTCCCACATTGAAGCCCGGCTTCGCAAACTACCCCGACGGGTGGGCGCCACGCCGCGAGCCTGAGGATCATTTCCACAACGCAGGCGCACGGTGACGACCGTGCAGCCCGCTTTCGCTGCCGCCAGCCCCGGTCACGCGCATCGCTGCGGAACGGCAGGGCCGGCGGACCCGACGACGCCGGCGCGATGCACCGTGCCGCGGCGCAATGCGGCCTTGCCGCGTCGGCGGGGCCCATTCCATCGAACACAACGGAGCTCCTCGACATGCACTCATGGAAGGCCGTCCTGCGCCATGGCGCGACCCCCCTGATCCTTGCGGCGACCCTGGCCGGCAGTCCCTACGCATCGGCCGCGCCGGCGAACCCCGTGAACGCCGCGCGACTGGCCGCCGCGGCCCAGGAGCCCGCCAACTGGATGACGCACGGCGGCACCTACCAGGAGGCCCGCTACAGCCCGCTCGACCAGATCAACACGCGCAGCATCGCGCGGCTGAAGCTGGCCTGGTACGGCGACTTCGACACCTCACGAGGCCAGGAGGCCACGCCCTTGGTGATCGACGGCGTGATGTACACGACCTCGAGCTGGTCGAAGGTCTACGCCTACGACGCCGCCACCGGCAAGCTGCTGTGGCGCCATGACCCGAAGGTGCCTGGCGACCGCGGCGCCGACGCCTGCTGCGACGTGGTCAACCGTGGCGTCGCCGCGTGGAACGGCAAGGTCTACGTCGGCACCCTGGACGGCCGGCTCGAGGCACTGGACGCGAAGACCGGCAAGCTCGTGTGGTCCACCGTCACGGTGGATCAGACCCGGCCGTACACGATCACCGGCGCGCCCCGGGTGGTCAAGGGCAAGGTCCTGATCGGCAACGGCGGCGCGGAGTACGGCGTGCGCGGCTACGTCAGCGCCTACGACGCCGAGACCGGCGCGCTGGCCTGGCGCTTCTACATGACGCCGAACCCCGAGAACAAGCCCGACGGCGCGGCCTCGGACGCGATCCTGATGAGCAAGGCCTACGGCACCTGGCACGACGGGGCCTGGAAGCAGACCGGCGGTGGCGGCACGCCGTGGGATGCCATCGTCTACGACGCCGACTTCGATCAGGTGATCATCGGCACCGGCAACGGCAACCCCTGGAGCTGGGAGCACCGTTCGGGCAGCAAGGGCGACAACCTGTTCCTGGGCTCGCTCCTCGCACTGGATGCGGAGACGGGCGCCTACAAGTGGCACTACCAGGAGACCCCGAGCGAGAACTGGGACTTCACCTCCACGCAGCCGATCATCCTGACCGAGCTGACGCTGCAGGGCCGCCAGCGCAAGGTGCTGCTCCATGCGCCGAAGAACGGCTTCTTCTACGTGGTCGACCGCAAGGACGGCGCACTGATCTCGGCCGAGCCCTTCACCACGGTCAACTGGGCGACCGGCATCGACCTGAAGACCGGCCGCCCGATCGAGGCGCCCGGCGCCCGCTACGAGCGCACGAAGAAGTCGTTCTGGGCCATGCCGGGGCCGTTCGGCTCCCACAACTGGCACCCCATGGCCTTCAGCCCGAAGACCGGCCTCACCTACATCCCGGTGCAGGACGTGCCGCTCGACTACAACTACTCGCCCGACTTCAAGTACTCGCCGCAGCGCGGCACCTGGAACACCGGCATCGAGGCCACCACCTTCGCCGGCCCCGGCAGCGAGTCGCATCGGCGCCTGCTGGCCATGCAGACGCGCGGCGCGCTGGTGGCGTGGGACGCCGTCCGGCAGAAGGAGGCCTGGCGGGTCCAGCACGGCAACCTGGCCTCGGCGGGCGTGCTGGCGACCGGCGGCAACCTGGTGTTCCAGGGCACGCCCGATGGCCGGCTGGTGGCCTACACGGCCGACACCGGCCGGCAGGTGTGGAGCTGGCAGGCTTCGACGGCATCATCGCCGGCGCCATGACGTATGCGGTCGGAGGCGAGCAGTACATCGCGGTCGTGGCCGGCTTCGGTGGCTCGAACGCCCTGCACGCGCCGTTCGCCATCGCACCCAAGGTGGGCCTGCACGGACGCATCCTGGCCTTCAAGCTCGACGGCCGGGCGGTGCTGCCGGACAACAGCAGACCGCTCCTGCCTCCCAATGTGCCCGCGCAGACGTGGCCGGCCGAGACCGTGTCGCGCGGCGCCGCACTGTACGGAAACTGCGCGGCCTGCCACGGCTTCGGCACCTACGCCGCCAACGTGATCCCCGATCTGCGCCGTTCACCGATGCTGTCGGTCAAGTCTGCCTGGGATGCGGTGGTCCTGGGCGGCGCGCTGGCCGACAAGGGCATGCCGAACTGGACGGGACGCATCGCCGCCGAGGACGTCGAGGCGATCCGGGCCTATGTGGTCGATCGCGCGCGTCAGCTGAGAGACGACGAGGCGGCCGCGCAGGCCGCTGCGAAGGCCCGGGACCGATGAAGCTGCGGCCCGCGCGGCGCGCTCAGCGCCGTGCGGGATCGAAGTGCCGGCGCAGGCCCTGCCAACAGCGCGCGTAGTCGGCCTGCCGCAGCGGCGAGGCCAGCGCCCGGGGTGTCGGGCGCCAGACGTGGCGCGCCTCGAACATGAAGGCCATGGTGTCGCGGATCACGTCGGGCTGCGACAGGTCGGCATGGCTCGCCTTCTCGAAGGTCTCGGCGTCGGGGCCATGGCCGGTCATGCAGTTGTGCAGGCTCGCGCCGCCGGGCAGGAAGCCTTCGGCCTTGGCGTCGTACACGCCGTGGATCAGGCCCATGAACTCGCTGGCGACGTTGCGGTGGAACCAGGGCGGCCGGAAGGTGTCCTGCATCGCCAGGATGCGCGGCGGGAAGACCACGAAGTCGAGGGCGCTGGTGCCTGGCGTGTCGGAGGCCGCATGCAGCACGAGGAAGATCGACGGGTCGGGGTGGTCGTGGCTGATCGAGCCGATGGCATTGAAGCGCCGCAGGTCGTACTTGTACGGTGCGCAGTTGCCGTGCCAGGCCACCACGTCGAGCGGCGAGTGGTCCATCGCCGCCGACCACAGCCGGCCCATGAACTTGGTGACCAGCTGGTGCGGCCCGTCGATGTCCTCGTAGGCGGCCACCGGCGCGAGGAAGTCGCGCGCATGCGCCAGGCCGTTGGCGCCGATCGGCCCCAGGTCGGGCAGGCGCAACGGCGCGCCGTGGTTCTCGCACACGTAGCCGCGGCCCGCGCCGTCGGGCAGCTCGACGCGAAAGCGCAGGCCGCGCGGGATGACGACGATCTCCTGCGGCTCGACCTCGAGCACGCCGAGCTCGGTGACGAAGCGGTGGCGGCCGAGCTGGGGCACGATCAGCAGCTCGCCGTCGGCGCTGCAGAAGCTGCGCTGCTGCATCGAGCGGTCGGCGGCGTAGAGATGGATCGCGGCACCGGCCTGCACGCCCGCATCGCCGTGACCGGCCCAGGTCACGAGGCCGTCGACGAAGTCGGTCGGCGCCGCCGGCAGCGGCAGCGGGTTCCAGCGCAGCGGGTCGGGCGGCGTGGCGAGCGTCGAGAAGTCGCTGACCAGCCGGCCGCCGTCGTCGTACGGCTCGAACGGCGCGTGCATCGCGGCCGGACGGATGCGGTAGAGCCAGCTGCGGCGGTTGTCGGCGCGCGGCGCGGTGAAGGCGGTGGCGCTGAACTGCTCGGCGTACAGGCCGTAGGGACAGCGCTGCGGCGAGTTGCGGCCCACCGGCAGCGCACCGGACAGCGCCTCGCTCTCGAAGTGGTTGGCGAAGCCGCTCTGGTAGCGCAGGGGAGCGTGGTGCATCGAAATCCCGTCCTCGCCGAGCATTCTGCCTGCGGCCCTGCAGGCGCTGCGGACGGGCCGCCGGCCCCGGCGCTCAGACGGCGCAGCCGGCCTCGACCGCGGCCGGCCCCGGCGGCGGCAACGGCGGCAGGATGCGGTAGCCGTAGCGCACCGCGGTCATCTCGGCCAGGATGCTGACGGCGATCTCCGGCGGCGTGCGCGCGCCGTTCTTCAGGCCCACCGGGCCGTGCAGCCGGGCGAGCGCGGCAGCGTCGAGGCCGAAGTGCTGCTTCAGCCGCTCGCAGCGCTTGCGCTGGTTGGCCTGCGAGCCGATCGCGCCGACGTAGAAGGCCTCGGACTGCAGCGCCTCCATCAGGGCCAGGTCGTCGAGCTTGGGGTCATGGGTCAGTGCGACCACCGCGGTGTGCGCGTCGGGGCGCAGCGCCGTCACGGCGTCGTCGGGCATGCCGCTCACCCGCGTGCTGCCGGCAACGGCCCAGGCGGCAGCGTATTCCTCGCGCGGGTCGCAGATCAGCACCTCGTAGTCCAGTGCCAGCGCCATCGTCGCGAGGTAGTGCGTCAGCTGGCCGGCGCCGATCAGCAGCAGGCGGAAACCGGGGCCCAGCGTGGTCACCAGCGTCGCGTCGTTCAACAGCAGCAGCTCGCCGGCACCGGCCGCCAGCTCGACCCGGCCGTCGGCCAGATGCAGCGTGCGCGTCACCCGGCCGCCCTGCTCGAGGCGGGCCAGCAAGTCGTCGATGGCGCTGCGCGCGGTGATGGTTTCCACCACCAGTTCCAGCGATCCACCGCACGGAAGTCCGAAGCGCGCCGCCTCGTCACCTGTAACGCCGTAGCACACTTTTTCCGGGCGATCCGCGGCGATCGACGTGGCGCGCACGCGCTCGATCAGGTCGTCCTCGATGCAACCGCCCGACACGGAGCCGGCCACCAGGCCGTCGCCGCGCACCGCGACCACCGAGCCCACGGGCCGCGGTGCGGAGCCCCAGGTGCGCGTCACCGTCGCGAGCACGACGCGATGCCCGGCTTGGCGCCAGTCACGCACCGTCCTGAAGACCTGCAGGTCGACGTTGTCCATGTTGTCCGTCCGTGGAGCGGCATCGTGAAACGCCGAGGCCACCGCGTCGACCGCGCGCTTCCCCCTATGAAACCTTTCGCCGAACTCGACCCGCCAGCCATTGCAATCGATTTCATAAGGGATTCCTGCGGTAAGCCAAACACGAAGAGCGTCGCCACACTTTCCGGATCGACACACCAAGGCACGAGGGACATGCGATGAGTCAAACGCTGAAACTGACGGTGAACGGGCGCGCGGTGGAACGCGAGGTCGAACCGGCCACGCTGCTGGTGCACTTCCTGCGCGACACGCTGCGACTCACCGGCACGCACGTGGGCTGCGACACCGCGCAGTGCGGTGCCTGCACGGTGCACCTCGACGGCCGGGCGGTGAAGAGCTGCAACATGCTGGCGGTGCAGGCGGCCGGCCATGCGGTGACCACCATCGAGGGCGTGGCCGCGGCCGACGGCACGATGCACCCGATGCAGGCCGCCTTCAAGGCCTGCCACGGCCTGCAATGCGGCTACTGCACGCCCGGCATGGTGATGAGCTCGATCGACCTGGTGAAGCACCACGACCACAGCAGCGAGCACAGGATCCGCGAGCACCTCGAGGGCAACTTCTGCCGCTGCACCGGCTACCAGAACATCGTCAAGGCGGTCCAGGTGGGCGCCAAGGGCATGGGCGCCTGAGCCCCGCGAACCCAGGAGACCTACACCATGAACGCACGCCAGGGTTTCATCGGCCAGCCGGTCCAGCGCAAGGAAGACGCGCGCTTCCTCACCGGCCGCGGCCAGTACACCGACGACCTGATCCAGCAGGGGCAGACCTACGCCTATTTCCTGCGCTCGCCCTACGCCCACGCCCGCATCAACGGCATCGCCATCGACGCGGCGCAGGCCGCGCCGGGTGTGCTGGGCGTCTACACCGGCGCCGACTTCCGCAACGTCGGCGGCCTGCCCTGCGGCTGGCTGATCACCAGCGTCGACGGCACGCCGATGAAGGAACCCAAGCACCCGATCCTGTGCGACGACAAGGCGCTCTACGTCGGCGACGCGGTGGCGCTGGTGGTGGCCGAGACCCATGCGCAGGCCAAGGCCGCGGCGGCGCTGATCGAGGTGGACTACGAGGAACTCGCGCCGGTGGTCGACACCGCCACCGCCAAGGCGGCCGGCAGCACGCTGCACGAGATGGCGCCGGACAACGTCTGCTACACCTGGGCCATCGGCGACCGCGCCGACGTGGACGCCGCGGTGGCCGCGGCGCCGCACGTGAGCAAGCTCTCGTTCCGCAACAACCGGCTGATCCCGAACGCGATCGAGCCGCGCTGCGCGAACGCGTCCTACAACCCGAGCGACGAGAGCTACACGCTGCATGTGGCCAACCAGAACCCGCACGTCGAGCGGCTGCTGATGTGCGCCTTCGTGCTGGGCATCCCCGAGCACAAGATGCGCGTGGTGGCGCCCGACGTGGGCGGCGGCTTCGGTTCCAAGATCTTCCTGTACGCGGAGGAGACCGCGATCACCTGGGCCAGCAAGCACGTCGGCCGGCCCATCAAGTGGACCGCCGACCGCAGCGAGGCCTTCCTGACCGACGCCCACGGCCGCGACCACGTGACCACCGCCGAACTGGCCACCGACCGGGACGGCCGCTTCCTCGCGCTGCGGGTGCACACCACGGCCAACCTTGGCGCCTACCTGTCGACCTTCGCGTCCAGCGTGCCGACCATCCTGTACGCCACGCTGCTGGCCGGCCAGTACGCCACGCCGAAGATCTTCTGCGAGGTGACCGGCGTGTTCACCAACACCGCGCCGGTGGACGCCTACCGCGGCGCCGGCCGGCCCGAGGCCACCTACGTGGTCGAGCGCATGGTCGAGACCGCGGCGCGCGACCTCGGCATCGACCCGGCCGAGATCCGCCGCCGCAACTTCATCCAGGCCTTCCCGTACGCCACGCCGGTCGGGCTGACCTACGACACCGGCGACTTCGCCGCCCTGCTCGGCCGCGCGCAGGAACTGGCCGACGTGGCCGGCTTCCCCGCACGCCGCGCGGCCAGCGAGGCCAAGGGCCTGAAGCGCGGCCTCGGCTACTCGGCCTACATCGAGGCCTGCGGCTTGGCGCCGAGCAACATCGCCGGCGCGCTGGGCGCGCGTGCGGGCCTGTTCGAGGCCGGCGAGGTGCGCGTGCACCCGACCGGCAAGGTGACCGTGTTCACCGGCAGCCACAGCCACGGCCAGGGCCACGAGACCACCTTCGCGCAGATCGTCGCCGACAAGCTGGGCATCCCGCTCGAGGACGTGAGCATCGAGCACGGCGACACCGGCAAGGTGCTGTTCGGCATGGGCACCTACGGCTCGCGCTCGCTGTCGGTGGGCGGCACCGCGATCGTGAAGGCGGTCGACAAGGTGATCGCCAAGGGCAAGAAGATCGCCGCCCACCTGATGGAGGCGGCCGACACCGACGTCGAGTTCGAGAACGGCGTGTTCAAGGTGGCCGGCACCGACAAGAGCGTGCCCTTCGCGTCGGTCTCGCTGACCGCCTACGTGCCGCACAACTACCCGCTCGACAAGCTGGAGCCGGGCCTGAACGAGAACGCCTTCTACGACCCCACCAACTTCACCTACCCGTCGGGCACCTACATCTGCGAGGTCGAGGCGGACCCGCTGACCGGCGTGGTGAAGGTCGAGCGCTTCACCGCGGTCGACGACTTCGGCAACATCGTCAACCCGATGATCGTGGAGGGCCAGGTGCACGGCGGGCTGGCGCAGGGCATCGGCCAGGCGCTGCTGGAGCACGGCCAGTACGACACCGACAGCGGCCAGCTGCTGACCGGCAGCTACATGGACTACGCGATGCCGCGCGCCGACGACCTGCCGAGCTTCGTGGTCGAGACCGCCCAGGGCACGCCCTGCACCCACAACCCGCTGGGTGTGAAGGGCTGCGGCGAGGCCGGTGCGATCGGTTCGCCGCCGGCGGTGATCAACGCGATCTGCGACGCGCTGGGGCTGCGCGACGTGCCGATGCCCGCCACGCCGCACACCGTGTGGCAGGCGATCCAGACCGCCGCCCGCTGAGCCCGCCGATCCGACCAGGAGACCCACCATGCAAGCCTTCGCCTACCAGACCCCCGCGACCGTGGCCGATGCCGTGAAGGCGGCCGGGGCCGACAACGCCAAGCTGATGGCCGGCGGCCAGTCGCTGCTCGGCTCGATGAAGCTGGACCTCGCGGCGCCGGACGCGATCGTCGACCTGGGCGCCATCGCCGAGCTCAAGGGCATCCAGGTCGACGCGAAGAGCGTCACCATCGGCGCGATGACCACCCACGCCACCGTGGCCGCTTCGGCCGAGGTGAAGAAGGCCATTCCGGCGCTGGCCGAGCTGGCCGGCAAGATCGGCGACCGCCAGGTGCGCAACCGCGGCACGATCGGCGGCAGCCTCGCCAACAACGACCCGGCCGCCTGCTATCCGGCCGCCACGCTGGGCCTGGGCGCGACCATCACCACCGACCGCCGCAGCATCCCGGCCGACCAGTTCTTCAAGGGCCTGTACGAGACCGCGCTGGCCGAGGGCGAGATCATCACCTCGGTGAGCTTCCCGATCCCGGAGAAGGCGGGCTGGCAGAAGTTCAACCAGCCGGCCTCGCGCTTCTCGATCGTCGGCGTGTTCGTCAGCAAGGGCCCGCAGGGCGTGCGCGTGGCGGTGACCGGCGCGGGCGCCGGCGTGATGCGCGTGAAGGCGCTGGAGGACAAGCTCGCGGCCGGTTGGTCGGCCGCCGCCTGCAACGGCGTGAAGGTCGACGCCGAGGGCCTGAGCACCGACCTGCACGGCTCGGCCGAGTACCGCGCCGCGCTGATCCCGGTGCTGGCCGGGCGGGCGGTGGCGGCGGCTGGTTGAACGTGACCGACCTCCCCACCGGCATCGACGACACCGCCGCCCGCCTGCGAGCGCACGGCTACCTCGCCGACCGCCAGCTCGCCACCGCGCTGTACCTCGCGCTGCGGCTGCAGCGCCCGCTGTTCCTCGAGGGCGAGCCGGGCACCGGCAAGACCGAGATCGCCAAGACGGTGGCGGCGATGCTGGAGCGCCCGCTGATCCGCCTGCAATGCCACGAGGGCCTGGACCTGGCCGGCGCCGCCTACGAGTGGAACTACCCGCGCCAGATGATCGAGATCCGCCTCGCCGAGCGCGACGCCGGGGCCACGCGCGAGCAGCTCGCCGCCGACCTGTTCTCGCCGCGCTTCCTGACGCAGCGCGCGCTGCTGCAGGCCATCGATCCGGCGCAGCCGCTGCCGCCGGTGCTGCTGATCGACGAGCTGGACCGCGCCGACGAACCCTTCGAGGCCTACCTGCTGGAAGTGTTGTCGGACTTCCAGATCACGATCCCCGAACTGGGCACGGTGAAGGCCGCGGCGCCGCCGATCGTGGTGCTGACCAGCAACCGCACGCGCGAGGTGCACGACGCGGTGAAACGGCGCTGCCTCTACCACTGGGTCGGCTTTCCCGATGCCGACCGCGAACTCGCGATCCTGCGCCAGCGCGTGCCGGGCGCGAGCGAAGCGCTGTCGCGGCAGATCGTCGCCTTCATCCAGGCGCTGCGCGGCGCCGACCTGTTCAAGCTGCCGGGCATCGCCGAGACCATCGAATGGAGCCGCGCGCTGCTGGAACTCGACGCGCTGCAGCTCGACCCCGAGACCGTGAACAACACGCTGGGCGTGCTGTTGAAGTACCAGGACGACATCGCCAAGGTGCAGGGCTCCGAGGCGGCGCGGCTGGTGGAGCAGGTGCGCACGGCCTTGCGCGGCTGAGGCCGCGAGGCCGGGCCCCCGACGCACGATGCTCCCGCCCACCGCGACCGCCCCCGCTGCCCGGCCACCTGGCCGCC